>WQZF01000001.1 GCA_009780885.1 Betaproteobacteria bacterium
CGCCGCCACCGAGCACATGGTAAAACTCGAACAATCTCCCGAACGGGTCAAGAGCTTCTTCCAAGACCCGCACGTCAAATATGCCGCTTAAGACTTCATACTTCTGCTGGCCGGATCAATAAGCCGGGGTTGTCCATAAACGTGCGCCTCCCCGCTTGGCTTTCTCCCTTCCTGACGCGGAGGATGCTGATCTGCGTGCTGACCGGCTTCAGCTCCGGAATGCCGCTGTTTTTGCTGCTCAACATGCTGCCCGCCTGGCTGAAAACCGAGGGGATCGACCTCAAGGACATTGGCCTCTTCGCGCTGACGCAATTTCCCTACACCTGGAAATTCCTGTGGGCGCCGCTGGCAGACCGTTACGGGTTCTCCCTGCTGGGGCGGCGGCGTAGCTGGATGCTCGCCATGCACATCGCGCTGATCGCGGCGATTGCCTGGCTCGGATCCTTTTCCCCGCGCGCCGATCTGCCGACCATTGCGCTGATCGCCACCCTGCTCGCCACCTTCTCGGCAACGCTCGATGTTGCGCTGGATGCCTACCGGCGCGAACTGCTCGACGACAACGAACTCGCGCACGGCAACACGGTGCACGTCAACGCCTACAAACTCGCCGGACTCATTCCCGGGGCGCTTGCGCTCTGGCTTGCCGCCTTTTTGCCGTGGAGCGTGGTGTTCGCGATCGTGGCCGCCTTCATGCTGCCCGGCCTCGCGATGACGCTTCTGGTGCGCGAGCCGCAACGGGCATTGCCGCCGCGCACCCTGTCCGAAGCCGTGCGGAGGCCGCTGACCGAATTCTTTGGTCGCGCCGGATGGCAGCAAGCCTTGATCGTGCTCAGTTTCATTTTTTTCTACAAGCTTGGCGATTCGCTGTGCACCGCGCTGGCGACACCCTTCTATCTGTCGATGGGCTTCAGCTTGCAGGAAATCGCGATCGTCGCCAAAAACGCCAGCCTTTGGCCCTCGATCATCGGCGGAGTGCTCGGCGCGATCTGGATGCTGCGCCTGGGGTTGAACCGCGCGTTGTGGCTTTTCGGCGCCGCGCAAATGTTCGCCATTCTCGGCTTTGCCGGACTGGCCGCGCTTGGCGCCGGCGAGGCCGACACTGGGCGTCTGGGCGCGCTGGCGCTGGTCATCGGCGCCGAAGCCTTCGGGGTTGGATTGGGCACGACCGCCTTCGTTGTCTACATCGCCCGCTGCACCCACCCGGCCTACACTGCGACGCAGTTCGCGCTCTTCACCAGCCTTGCCGCCGTGCCGCGCACCTTCGTCAATGCGAGCGCCGGATGGCTCGTCGAATATTTCGGCTGGGTCGATTTTTTTCTCATCTGTTTCATCCTCGCGTTGCCGGGGATGTTGCTGCTCTTCAAAATAGCCCCGTGGAACGAACGCCATGAATGAATCCAGCACCGCCGACCAACTGATCGCCGCCGCCCGCGCGCTTTCCGCCGCGCTTTCCCCATTGGGTTTTGCCGCCCCGGTCAGCCATGTCTATAACCCTCTCGATTACGCCTGGGCGGCGCACGAACTTTATCTCTCGCGCTACGGCAACGGAAAGAAGCGCGTCGTCTTCCTCGGCATGAATCCCGGTCCCTTCGGGATGGTGCAAACCGGCGTGCCTTTTGGGGAAATCGAAATGGTGCGCGGCTGGTTGGGGATAGAAGCGCCGGTACAAAAGCCGGCGCGGGAAAATCCGAAACGCCCGATCGAAGGCTTTGCCTGCCTCCGTTCCGAAGTCAGCGGCAGGCGGCTCTGGGGGCTGTTCCGCGACCGTTTTGGCGACGCGGAAGCGTTTTCTGCCGATGCCTTCGTCGCCAACTACTGTCCGCTCGCCTTTTTCGACCAGGGTCGCAACCTCACTCCGGACAAGCTCCCGGCGCAGGAAAGCGCGCCGCTCTACGCCGCGTGTGACGAACACTTGCGCCAGATCGTCACGGCCTTGCAGGCGGAATGGGTGATCGGCGTCGGCGCGTTCGCCGAAACGCGGGCGGCCACCGCGCTTGCCGGACTGCGGACGGCGGGCGTGGCTCCCCGGATCGGACGGATCCTGCATCCCAGCCCCGCCAGTCCGGCGGCGAACCGGGGCTGGGCCGAAGCGGCAACGGCGCAACTACGTGCCGCCGGAATCTGGGAATGATCCACCTCGCCTCACGCAGCCCGCGCCGGCGCGAACTGCTGGCGCAGATCGGCGTGCGCTTCAGCGTTCTGCCTTTTCGCGCCGCGCCGCGCGAAGACCGGGAAGTCGACGAAACTCCGCTGGCAGGAGAGCTTCCGGAGGATTACGTGCTTCGTGTGGCGCGCGCCAAGGCCGCCCACGGAGCGGTGCTGGCCGAAAGGCGCGGACTGGCGGCGCATCCGGTGCTGGCCGCCGACACCACGCTCGAACTCGACGGACGTATCATCGGAAAACCGGAAGATGCCGAGGATGCCAGACAGATCCTCGAATCCCTCTCGGGCCGCACACACCGTGTCCTGACCGCCGTCGCGCTTTGCCGCGCGGGAGTTGCCGCTTCCGAACTCTCCATCAGCGAGGTCAGTTTTCGCATCCTTTCCGTAGCGGAGATTGCCGCCTACATCGCCAGCGGCGAGCCTTTCGACAAGGCAGGAGCCTATGGCATCCAGGGCCGGGCAGCCGTCTTTGTCTCCCACCTGTCGGGCAGCTATACCGGCGTAATGGGCTTGCCGCTCTTTGAAACCGCGCGTTTGCTCGAAGACGCGGGGTATTCTTGGAGATAGCGTTTTCTAAAAATTTTCTAAATTTACTTAAATAATGTTTCGCTACTGTAGTGCAACATAACTAATAATTATTACAGTAATTTAGAAAATCATAAAAAAGAGCCTAACTTGAGCGCGCTGCCCGGTTGACATTCAAAGGGCTGCAACTAAGATCAGTCGCAAGAGGATGCAATGTCGAAACAGGAAAAACTGAGCGAAAAGCTGCTGAACCCGCAGACTGTCATGACATGGCAGGAATTGGCGACGCTACTGCGTGGCCTGGGATACCGGCAGATAGAAGGCAGTGGTTCCCGCGTTAAATTCGACAATGGCAATCCGCTTGCGAGCATCTGTCTGCACAGGCCGCATCCCGGCAACGAATTGAAAGCCTATGTGAAGCGCCTGGTGGCAGAACACCTGAAAGAAGGAGGGATGATCCGATGAGCGATATGCTGAATTACCGTGGTTACTACGGCTCCATTGAAGCCAGTCCGGCGGATAACTGCCTGTTCGGAAAGCTGCAATTCATCCGCGCTCTGGTGAGCTACGAAGGGCAAACGGTGGCGGAGCTTGAACAGGCGTTCCACGAAGCGGTGGATGATTACCTTGCAGACTGCGAGGAGGCTGGCCGTTCCCCGGAACTTCCCTGCAAGGGGTCGTTCAATGTGCGCGTGGGGCATGACCTGCATTTGGCCGCGAGTGTGGAAGCGGCCCGCCGTTCCATGACCCTCAACGATCTGACCCGTCGGGCGCTTGCCGCATATATTGATCAAGGCCGCAGCTTGGGATGCTCTGAGCAAGTCGAGCGGTAAGTGCGTAGGATGGGTTGAGCATGAGCGAAACCCATCGGAGTTCCAGAGGGAGAAATGATGGATTTCGCTTCGTTCTACCCGCCCTTGAAGCCAATCCGGCGGATAACTACCTGTTCGTTATTTGCACGCTCCGGATAAAGGCGTTTTCATCCATAACCCGGAGCTCGCGCTTGAGCAGTTTTCCTGTTCCGGTTCTTGGCAAGACGTTCATGATTCGTACTTCTTTCGGCACTTTGAAGCCGGCGAGTCTCTCGCGCACAAAACTGCGGAGTTCGTCAGCATCCAGCGTCATTCCACTTCGCAGTGCGACCGCCGCAACGACAGATTCACCCCAGTGTGAATCGGGTATGCCGAATACCGCGACTTCAGCAATTGCCGGATGGTCGGCAATAACATTTTCTATATCGGCAGAATAAATATTGACGCCTCCACTGATAATTAAATCCTTCTTGCGTCCCACAATATAGTAATAGCCGTCGATATCGCGCCGCGCGAGATCTCCCGTCGCAAGCCAGCCATCATGAAAGGCTTCTTCCGTTGCCGCCGGGTTGCGCCAATAACCCGGAGTCACATTGTCGCCCTTGACTTCAAGTTCGCCAATTTCTTCGGCTTCGAGCGGCTCGCCTGCATCATCGACAATTCTCATTTGCACGCCCGGAAGAGGGCGGCCGATTGATCCGGGATGAGTACGGTGGTCGATTTTTCCGAGCATCGACGCATGCGAAGTTACTTCCGTCATTCCAAAAGCGTGCAGCAGACGATCTCCCAGGATCCCAAGCGCAGATTCGAGTCGCGGCCCGACGATGGCAGCCGCTCCGTATTCGAGTGTTTCCAGCGAGGAAATATCCCTTTGCTGGCGATCGGGCGCATCAAGTATGGAATAAAGTACCGTGGGCACGGTAAACATGAAATTCACGCGATATTTTTCAATCGCATCGAATATGGCGTTCGTGGTTATTTCCGGCAGGAAAACAGTCGTTCCGCCCGCCAGCAAATGTACATAGGTAAAGATATTGGCCGCATGATAGAGCGGACTGCACTGAAGATTGACACTGCCTTTCTTGATTCCGACGAAGGCCTGGTATTGATCGATATCGGAAATCAGGTTTCGATGGGTCAGGATAGTGCCCTTCGGTCCGGAGGTGGTGCCACTCGTATAAAGTAGAACGGCAGGATCCTCCGGCTTGAGATCAAGCGGCAGCACAGGTGGATTCCCTTCTGCCAATAATTCCTCATAGGGCAGATCGCCGGATTCGGCAGTGTCGAGCGCGATGATGGCTTCCAGGCTTGGGATTTCAGTGCGCGCCTGCCTTGCCGATGCGATCCATTTTTCGTCGGCAACCAGCATTTTCGGGGTTCCATCCTGCATCAAGAGTACATGTTCCCGCGCGGTCAAACGTGTATTCAGAGGCATGGCGATAACGCCAATAACAGCAGTTGCAAGATATATTTCGACGTACTCTATTCGGGTATTTATTAAAATTGCAATCCGGTCTCCCTGGCAAACGCCACGGCGTCTCAGGCCGGCAGCGAGCCGGCTGACGCGCGAGCGCAGTTCCTTGAAGCTGAGGCTGCGTCTTTGGTCGATAAGAGCGATGGTTTCGTCGGTTGCAGATGGGTTATCGAATATGATATTTGCAAAGTTCATTCCTGAGTCTCCTGTTTTCTATATTTTTGAAAATCGATAGGGCTGTACGCGCAACGCGGCATTTATTCCGCTGCTTCGCGCATCAATTCCCGCCCGATCAATACACGCCGGATCTCGGAAGTTCCGGCCCCGATTTCATAAAGCTTCGCGTCACGCAACAAGCGTCCGGCGTCATAGTCGTTGATATAACCATTGCCGCCCAGGCACTGAATGGCGTCCAGCGCGCTTTGGGTTGCGGCTTCGGCGGCAAACAGGATCGCGCTGGCGGCTTCCTTGCGCAGCGTAATGCCGGCATCCGCTTTACGGGCCAGATCGCGCAGATAGGCGCGGCTCGCGCCCAGGCGGGTAAACATGTCTGCCAGCTTGGCTTGCACCAACTGGAATTCGCCGATGGGTTGCCCGAATTGCCGGCGCTGCGCGGCGTAGGGCAACGCCAGGTCCAGCGCCGCCTGCATGATGCCCACCGGTGCGGCGCAGGCGACCAGTCGCTCGTAGTCCAGCCCGCGCATCAACACCCGTACGCCGCCGTGCAGTTGCCCCAATAAATTGGCTGCAGGCACAAAGCAATTTTCAAAAACCAGCTCGCAAGTGCCGGAACCACGCATCCCCAGCTTGTCGAGTAACTGCCGTGCGCTCATGCCCTGGAACGCGCGTTCGACAATGAAGGCCGAGATCCCCGCCTTGCCGGCTTCGGGAGCTGTTTTTGCGTAGACCACGTAGGTATCGGCATACCAACCGTTGGTGGTCCACAACTTGCTTCCGTTGAGTACGAAACCGCCATCGACCGGATCGGCGCGCAATCGCATCGAAACCACATCCGACCCCGATCCGGCCTCGCTCATCGCCAATGCGCCCACATGCGTGCCCGCAGTCAGCGGCGGCAGGTAGTGCGCCTTCTGCCACTCGGTGCCGTGCAGCGAGATCTGGTTGACGCACAGGTTCGAGTGCGCGATGTAGGAGATGCCGATGGAGCCCGAAGCGCGCGAAATCTCCTCGACAATCATGGTGTGCGCCAGATAACCCAGCTCCGATCCGCCGAACCGTGCCTCTACGGTTGGGCCCAACAATCCCATCTCGCCAAAGCGGGGCCAGAGTTCGCGTGCGAAAGTGTCGGTGCGATCGACCTGTCTGGCCAATGGCGCCACCTCTGCATCAACAAAACGACGTACGCTGGATTGAAGCTCTTGCAATTGATCCATCTCTTGACTCCTCATCTCGCGCGAGGCGCGTTTCACGGTAAGGACGACGATGCCATGGGGTTGTCCCCTTCTCGTGCATGTCGACATGTGCCGAATATTATCATAAACGTACGAGCGTCCGTTTGTTTGTGGAATGGATAGAGTTTATAATCGGACATGTGTCAGTAAAAAATCACGATGGAACGCGCAAGCCACATTCAAAGCAGGAGTCACGATGACTATCACCCGAAATCTGGGAACAACCGTACATTCGTACGTTTTCAATCACGCCGAGTGCCAGTCCTTTTTGTGCGGATCCGGCAGTGCAGGAGCTGGCCGGGCACGCTTTCTTCGACGCACCCGGCGTGCAAAAGCCCACCCTCACGCTGCGCCAGCTTCCCGGCTTGACGCGCAAGTTCAAAAGTTCAACAACGACAAGGCATGACTTTCATGGATGCTCTCAATGAACCCGCCGCCAACGAAGCGGCCTATCGCCAATTACTGGCGGATCTCTACCAGGCTCGTCGACAAGCCCGGCTTGGCGGGTCTGCAACCGCACGCGAGAAGCATGTCGCACGTGGAAAGATGTTGGTGCGCGAACGTATCGAGGCGCTGCTCGATGCGGGCTCCCCATTCCTTGAACTGGCCGAACTCGCCGGCGAAGGCATGTATTCCGGCGTGGGGCCTGGCGCCGGTCTGGTGACCGGCATAGGCATGATTGCGGAGCGCGCCTGCATGGTCATTGCCAACGACCCGACCGTAAAGGGAGGCACCTATTTCGGCATGACCTGCCGCAAGCATGTGCGAGCGCAGCGTTTCGCATGGCAGCACCGCCTGCCCTGCGTAACGCTGGTAGATAGCGGCGGCGCTTTCCTTCCCGATCAGGCCAACATCTTTCCGGACGAAGGATTGTTCGGCAGCATTTTCCATAACCAGGTCGGCATGTCCGCCGATGGCATCGCGCAGATCGCGGTGGTCATGGGCGCCTGTACCGCTGGCGGAGCCTACATTCCCGCGCTATGCGACGAAATTGTCATCGTGCGCGGCCAGGGCTTCATGCACCTGGGCGGCCCGCAATTGGTACAAGCCGCCACAGGCGAGCAGACCGACGCCGAAAGCCTGGGGGGCGCGCAAATGCACAGCAGCATCAGTGGCGTAACGGATCACCTGGCCGAAAACGACGCGCATGCCATCGCTATCACACGGAGGCTGGTAAAGGAGTTGCCTCCAATGCCGCCGCTGCGACACCCGCGCGAGGTCTCGCGCCCTCCCGCGCGCGCCCCCACGGATGTATACGCGCTGATCAACAAGGATCCGAAAAAACCCACCGATACCTCCGCCATCCTTGAGTGCCTGCTTGATGCCGGAGAGATAAGCGAATTCAAGGCTGAGTTTGGCGACACGCTGATTACCGGCTTTGCGCGCATACACGGGTATCAGGTTGGCGTGCTGGCCAACAAGGGGGTGTTGTTCACCGAAAGCGCGCTCAAGGCCACCCATTTCATTGACCTGTGTTGCAAGCGCGATGTCCCATTGTTGTTTCTGGCCGACGTATCAGGCTTCATGGTCGGGCGCCAGGCCGAGCAGCAAGGCATCGCCAAGGCTGGCGCCAAGTTCATCACCGCAATGAGCGCGGCCCGGGTGCCCAAGTTCACTCTCATCACCGGAGGCTCTTACGGCGCAGGCTATCTGGCGATGTGCGGTCGCGCCTATCAGCCCAATGCAATGTTCATGTGGCCCAACGGACGCGCCGCCATCATGGGGCCGGAGCAGGCTGCTACCACGCTGGCCTTGGTAAAAAAACAGAACAAACTGGCTGCCAGGGAAAGCTGGAGCGCGGAGGAAGAAGAAGCGTTCAAGGCGCCGATTCGCCAGGAATACGAGAGCTTCGCCAGTGCGAGGAATTTCGCGCGCCACCTGTGGGTGGATGGCATTCTCGACCCCGCCGAGACTCGGGAAACACTAGCCCTGCTGTTGGATTTGGCGGCTCGCCTTCCACATCAGGACACACGTTTTGGCATCTTCAGGATGTAGAAGGAATCGACAGTTATGTTCAAGAAATTATTGATTGCCAACCGTGGCGAAATCGCCTGCCGCATTGCGCGTACCGCGCGCCGGATGCACCTGGATGTGGCGACCGTGCATTCCAGCGCCGACGCCTGTGCGCTGCATCTGCGTGAAATCGGTGAATCGGTGCTGATCGGCGATGGCCCCGCGCGCACGAGCTATCTGGATATCGAGGCTGTCATTGCCGCCGCCTTGAAGGTCGGCGCGCAAGCGGTACATCCCGGTTTCGGGTTTCTTTCGGAAAATCCGGCTTTCGCGCGGCGCTGCGCTGAAGAGGGGCTGCTGTTCATCGGCCCCACGCCCGAGACGCTGGCCCTGTTCGGCAATAAGGCGCAAGCCAAGGCCCTGGCCGAGAAGCTCGGCATTCCGACCGCTGGCGGCTTGCGCGAACCCTCCGATGATCCACAAACGCTGCTCGCCGCCCTGAAGCATTTGCCGACGCCCTACATCCTCAAGGCAGTGGCTGGCGGCGGCGGCAAAGGCATGCGCGTGGTACGCAGCAAAACACATTTGCGCGATGCCATCGAAGCCGCGATTCGCGAAGGCCGCTCCTCTTTCGGCGACGGGCGATTGATCGCCGAGCGCTACCTCGACGCGCCACGCCACATCGAAGTACAAATTCTTGGCGACGGACAGGGCGAGGTCACGCACCTGTTCGACCGCGAATGTACGCTCCAGCGCCGGCATCAGAAAGTCATCGAGGAGGCGCCGGTCACCAGCCTGCCCGACGAGATACGACGCCAGTTGTGGCAACACGCAATCACGCTGGGCCAGGCGACCCGGTACCTGGGCCTGGGAACAGTGGAATTTGCCGTGACCAGCAACGAGGTCGTTTTCCTCGAAGTCAACCCGCGCCTGCAAGTGGAGCACCCGGTTACCGAGGCGGTCACGGGGCTGGACCTGGTAGAACACCAAATCAGCACCGTAGTCGAGCATCGTTTGTCGGTCAGGGCGCCAGGCCAGACACAAGGCGTCGCGATACAAGCGCGCCTGTATGCTGAAGACCCGCGTACGAACTTCACGCCATCGACCGGGTTGCTGCAAGCGTTTGCTCCCCCGGCAGCGCTGGCTCGCGTGGATGCGGGCGTAGACAGCGGTTCGGAGATCACTCCTTACTACGACCCGATGATCGCCAAATTCATCGCCCATGGCGCTGACCGGCACAAGGCCATCGACCGGTTGCAGGCGGCCCTGCGCCAAACGACGGCACTGGGAGTAACGCACAACCAGGATTTTCTGATCGATTTGCTCTCGCAACCGGACGTACGCGAAAACCGGGTCAGCACCGAATTCATCGATCAGTGGCTCTCCACCATCGAATACCCGCAGCCGGAGGCGCGCGTGCTCGCTGCTATTGCGGTTTCATGCCTGACGCACATGCGCGATACCGGGGAGCGCCCGCCCTCGGTATGGAGCGCATGGTCGGACTTCACGGCCTGGCGCACACGAAGCGCAGCAGCGGACGATGCCTTGCCCTGTGCCGCTCCCGCTGGTCCCATCTGGATCCTGCGCGCCGATGCCAAAACGTCGTGGAAAATCGCCTTCACGTCGAGTCCGGACGATGGTTTGTGCGTATGGATAGACGGCACGCCGCACACCGTGCAGCTTTCGCAAAACCAGATTGCAACCGGTTTGGTGAGCGTGGATGGGATCACTTTTGCAAGTCAATGCCTGAGAGAGGGTTCCGATATCCACGCGCGCGTAGAAGACCGCAACTACCATTTCGAACTCATCCCCGTTACGCAAGGATCCGGCGCTGCAGCGGCTGCGCACCACGGTGCGGTGCGCGCGCCGATGATGGGACAGATCATCGCGATCCACGTACAACCCGGCCAGGCAGTACAGGCAGGCGACAAGCTTGCCATCCTTGAATCGATGAAGATGGAAATAACCCTGTTTGCGCCGGTAGCCGGAATCGTCAAATCGGTAGACTGCCAGATTCAATCGAAGGTCGAGCGCAACCATACGCTGTTTAACATCGAAGCCTGAAATAAGCGATTTCCTGCGCACAGGCCGCACAAGGCTCGCTTTGGTCGGAGCGCCCGACTTCCGCGCATCGGCAGCCGGGTTGGGCGGCGGTTCATTGAAATTTCACTTGTGCCGGATCGCCGACCTGGGTGCCGCCATGGGTTCTTGAACTCCGATCGCCCCTGCCACCAGTCTTTCATGGAGCTTGACGAGCTTGGCTTGCGAAAGCCGCCCGTCCGGCCTGTACCAGTTGCTCACGCCTGTAAGCATGGCCAGCACGGCGTAACTGGTGACCTTCGCATCGCGAATCGTCCAATACCCTGCCTTGGCGCCTTGTGAAAGGATGGACTGCAGGTACGCCTCGTAGCGCTTGCGCAGCGCGATCACGCGGACGTACTGCTGCGGGGAAAGGCTACGCAACTCCATGTTGCCGATGAAGACTTCTTCCTTGCGCGCCGTGTGCCATTCGGTATGGAAACGCACGAAAGCGAACAGCTTTTCGCGTGGATCGGCGATGGGGGACACTTGTGCGTCGAGATCCGACAGCAACTCGTGCAGGGTGCTCTCCAGCAGGACGGACAGGAATTCCTGTTTTTGCGGGATGTAGTTATAAAGCGAACCAAGCTTGAGATTGACATCGGCGGCCAGATCCCGAAGGTTCATCGCTTCAAAGCCGTAACGAAAAATGCGCGCAATCGCAGCCTTGCGTATCGCGCGCATCGTGTCAGCGCCGCTGACGCCTGGAGGACGCGCCATTTTGTGTGGTGTCCTGGGTAGTGTGAGCAGCAACCGCGCCTGACTGGGCAGCATGTTGCTGCCCGTTTTCAGAAATGCTCGAACTCGACCAGTTCGACATCCCCGCTGTGCCTGGGCAGCACGAAGGCAATGCATCCTCGACCGAAAAGTCCCATTTCGCTTCGATGGACCAGAACTTCCGGGTTTCCGCCAGCGGTGAGGTAGGTGCCGTTGCTGCTCTGGTCGATCAGGACGAAATACTCGCCGTTATATTCGATCCGGGCATGAACGCGCGAGGCGCGGCGGTCGCTCAGGACGATCTCGCACTGGCCTCCGTCACGGCCCATAAGGATTTTCTGCTTCTTCTGGGGGCTCAGGGTGATTTCCCTCCCCTGATGATGCAGCACCAGGCGGATCTCCACCGGGGCTTCGCGCACATCCACATCCTTCTTGGGAGAGGGGCTGCTGCTCCTGCTTGGAGGCCATTGACTCGGCAAATCGTTTTGCCATTCGATCTCATAGATGATGTGCGGTTTTTCATTCGCCGGCAATCCGTTGTCGGAAGGCAGGAATACCGGTGCGAGAACCGTGGTACGCAGGTCTTCGGGCAGCGCCTCGAAAATGCCGTTGCCGACAAAAATCTGCCCCGCTCCGGCACACTGCCGCAGGGACATCGCCGCTTCAAAGGCGTTCCCGGTCCAGCCCTTTTTGGTTTTTTCCGCCACTCCCAGTTCTGCTCCGATCCGGACGTTGAGCTTGACGCCGGAGTCGGGCGGCAAGGCGGTGACCCGCTGCTGCATCTGGACGACGGCGTACAGCATGCTTTCCGCAGTGTCGAAACTTGCCACGAGCATGCTGTTGTCGAGCACCACGAGAATGTTGCCGTTGCATGCCTCGACGGTGCGCTCCATTCGTTTGATGTAGCGCTCGATCAGATACATCGCTTCCGTAGTGCCGAGTCGTGTCTTCAGCATGGGGTCTTCGAGAACTTCGGCAAGGACAATGGCGCGTTCGTCGGTACTCATGATGTTTACTTCCAGAAGGGCGTTGACTTGAAACAAGGGTTAGTAGAAGGGGCGTTGGCTACCGCTTTCCATATTTACCACAGATCGTCCGGAAATTGCGACTCCAGGGTTCCCGCGCCCTGCTTCCGCTGCGCGGTGATATCGAGATTCCTGAAATCGAACAGGGAAGTATCGGCCAGATGGGATGGAACGACATCGGCAAGTGCCGCAAACACGGAGCCGGTGCGTCCGGGGTGCTGCCGTTCCCATTCCTGAACCATTTCGCGGATTTTCTGGCGCTGGAGATTTTCCTGGCTTCCGCAAAGATTACAGGGAATGATCGGAAAATTCATCCCCCTCGCGTAACGTGCAATATCGGCCTCGTTGCAGTAGGCAAGCGGGCGAATGACAATATGATTTCCATCGTCGGTTGCGAGCTTGGGGGGCATGGCCTTGAGTTTGCCGCCGAAGAAAAGATTGAGAAAGAAGGTGTGAACGATGTCGTCGCGGTGGTGTCCAAGCGCAATCTTGTTTGCGCCGAGCTCTTTCGCGGTGCGGTAGATGATGCCACGCCGCAGCCGTGAACAGAGTGAGCAGGTGGTTTTTCCGTCGGGAATCTTTTCCTTGACGATCGAATAGGTGTCTTGGGTGACGATGCGGTAATCGACTTCCAGGCGCTCAAACCAGGCCGGCAGGATATCTGCCGGGAAGCCCGGCTGCTTCTGGTCGAGATTCATCGCGATCAGGCGAAAATCGACCGGCGCGCGCGCTTGCAGGATTTTCAGCAGGGAAAGCAGGGTGTGCGAATCCTTGCCGCCGGAAACGCAGACGAGGATGGTATCCCCGGCCTCGATCATCCGATAGTCCCCGATGGCCTTGCCGACCCGGGTAAGCAGACGCTTTTCCAGACCTTCCAGCGAGCGCGAGCGTGCGGGCGCGTCCGCACGCTCTTTCCGGAACGCTTTTGCCGGAGTAAGGCTGATTTCAGAGATGCGCGCTGCGTCCGCCGTCAACATTGAGGATTTGTCCTGTGATGTAAGAGGCATCGTCGAGAAGGAAGGAAACCGCACGCGCGATGTCCTCCGCCGTGCCTTCGCGCCTGAGCAGGGAGTGTTCGACGATGGAGCGCCGTTCATCCCCGGAAAACAGGCGTCCGTCCTCAGGCCAGAGAATGGCGCCCGGCGATACCGCGTTGACGCGGACTTCCGGCGCCAGCTCGATGGCCAGGGCGCGGGTCAGAGTGAGCAGGGCGCCCTTGGTTGCGCAATAGAGCGGATAGCCGGCAAACGGTTTTTCGGCGTGGATATCGACGATATTGACAATCGCGCCGCGCGTCGCGCGCAGATCGGGCGCGAGGGCCTGGGAAAGGAAAAAGGGCGCCTGGAAATTGCTGCCGACGATATCGTTCCAGATCTCCGGATCGACACTTCCCAGCGGCGTCGGATAAAAAGAGGATGCGTTGTTGACGAGCGCGTCGATGCGCCCGAATCGCTCCCGCGCCGTGGAGGCGAGTTGCTCCAGTTCGGGAAGCCGGCACAGATCGGCCGCAGCGGCGCAGGCGGAACCGGGGCGCAGCGCGTTCAGTTGCGCCGTCAGGTCTTTTGCCGCAGCGCCGTTGTTGCGGTAATGCACGACGACATTCGCGCCCGCAGCATGCAGGTGAACGGCAATCGCGCGGCCAATGCGCCGCGCGGCTCCGGTAATGAGGACGGTTTTGCTGTTCAAGGCTACCCCTGTATTTCTTTGATGTCGTGTTTCCCGCTGTTCGTGCCGATGTGCCGGGCCGGGCAGGACGAGACAGCAGCAGGACCTTGTATTATGGGCTTTTATTCTTGTTCTTTCCATTATTTCCTGGATTCAAGTCTTTGGGATACTCTGAACAAGTCACCGCGCCGCGCGCATCTGCGGAGTTGGGCGGTCTGCGGCGTTGCAAATCCTCGCGATACCTTCAGGGTTCGCTGTGGTTTGCGTCTTGCATCCCATCCCAACCCGCAGCGCACGCTTACCGCTCGACTTATTCAGAGGTTCCCTTGCAGTCATGTCATTTTCTTCTCTTTCTCCTGTTTTTCTTCCCGGTCCAACGCCTGAATCGCTCGCCCGGAGTGCGCGGACGTCCGCGTTGATTGCCGATGAAATCGCCACGCAGGGAGGATGGATTCCATTTGCGCGCTATATGGAACTCGCGCTTTATGCGCCGGGTCTGGGTTATTACTCTGGAAGCACGCAGAAATTCGGCGCGAGCGGGGATTTCGTCACCGCGCCGGAATTGACTCCCTTGTTCGCGCAAACACTGGCGGCGCAGGCTGAAGAGGCGATGCGTTCAAGCGCGCCCCATATCCTCGAAGCGGGCGCCGGATCGGGAGCGCTGGCGGCGGATTTGCTGCTGGAACTGGAACGGCGCGGCGCCTTGCCCGACTCGTATGCGATTCTCGAACTTTCCGGCGATCTGCGGCGGCGCCAGGAAGAAAGGCTTGCGGCGAAGGCGCGGCACCTGTTGTCGCGCGTCGTCTGGCGCGATACCTTGCCGGTGCGCTTTGATGGGCTGGTGTTGGCCAACGAATTGCTCGACGCCCTGCCGGTGCATATTGTCGTCTGGCGCGAAGACGCTATTTATGAAAAGGGCGTAAGTTTCGGGCAGGAAGGATTTTTCTGGGCCGAACGTCCTGCACGCGGCGCCCTGCTGGAGCGCGCTCAGGCTATCGTCACGGAAAAAGGCATGGACGGCGGGAGTGAGCCGGAAAACCATCTGTTTTTATGCGAATTGCCTTACACGAGCGAGATTGGGCTTGCAGGCATGGCCTGGGTGGCTACCTGGGGCGAAATTTTGGGGAAAGGCGTTGTTTTGCTGCTCGATTACGGTTTTCCCCGGCGCGAGTTCTATCACCCGCAACGCTCCGAGGGGACGCTGATGTGCCATTACCGGCACCGCGCCCACGCCGATCCGTTCTTTCTGCCGGGGGAGCAGGATATTACGGCGCACGTCGATTTCAGTGCGCTTGCCGAGGCGGCAACCGGGGCCGGAATGGATCTGCTCGGGTATACGCAGCAGGCGACTTTCCTGCTCAACTGCGGCCTGACCGAAATTCTGGCCCGTACCCCGGCCGAAGATGTACGGCGTTTCCTGCCCTTGTCGAATGTGGTGCAACGTTTGATTTCTCCCGCCGAAATGGGAGAGCTTTTCAAGGTCATTGCCTTCGGCCGGGGAATCCCCCGGGGCAAGGCCCTGTTGGGATTCGTTCGCGGGGATCGTTCCCACGTCCTTTGATTGGTAAAAGGACACTCAGAACAAGTCACCGCGCCGCGTGCCTCCTGCCGAGCCGCCTCAAGGGAGGCACATGCCCACTCGGGGGGCAGCGAACGATAGTGAGCGTGGGGGGCGTTATATCCATCTGGGGAGTTGGGCGGTCTGCGGCGTTGCAAATCCTCGCCATAGCGACGGCTATGGCTGCGGTTTGCGCCTTGCATCCCATCCCAATCCGCAGCGCACGCTTACCGCTCGACTTATTCAGAGTGTCCTAAAAGGAGGAAAACTTCCTTTACTTTTGTTTTCGAGGGGCGATAATGGAGGGGAACGAAAGGAGAAAAACATGGAAACTTCAACAGTCTCAAGCCCCACAATGGCGATGATGCAGCCCTATCAGGCGAATCAGGCGTCCAATCAGACGAACCAGGTCAACCAATCCAACAACACGGCGACGCAGCAGGCGTCGGCGACCCAGACGGTTCAGTCCTTGCCGGAACCCCAGCGGGTCAATCCGCCGAATCTGGGACAAAAGGTCGACTTTTTCGCCTGAGTTTTTCAGCGCTTCTTCACAGTACTGCTCGCCGCAAACGGTAGAAAATGCCGTTTGCGGCGGTTTTTGCGCCGGAAGAATTTTTCGGACGGCTCCGCCGGATTCCACTGCAGTGTGCGCTTTGACACGCTTGCGTTGTGGATCGTCCTTTATTTTTCCACAAGCTCGCCGATAGTAAAAGAGCAACGGACGAAAGGAGTGTTTTCATGGAAGTATCCTCGATTGCGACGCTTGCCACGGCGATGAGCCAGGTGAAAACCGCTACCGACCTCAATACGACGGCTCTGAAAAGAGGCGTGTACATGCAAAATGAAAACGTGCTGACGCTGTTGCAGGCGTTGCCGCAGACTGCCAATCCTGCGCATTTGGGTCAAACGATCGACCTTTTTGGCTGATTTCTTCATCACTCTCCTCCTTAAAAGCGATTCGCCCGGAAACTTGTTTTCCGGGTTTTTTTCAGCGAATTTTCTAAATTAATTAAATAATACTCCGCTACTGTAGTGCTTTTCAATGCAAAATTCTTAATCCTAATTTAGAAAATGTCGGCAACGGGAACCCCGGAATATTTTCCAGTACCCAAGCATTGGCTTATCCGGGAAAGAAGTTTCAGACCCCCAAGGATACTCTGAACAAGTCGAGCGGTAAGCGTGCGCTGCGGATTGGGATGGGATGCAAGGCCGAATTTGCCAACTGCGCCACAGCGATACCTGAAGGTATCGCGAGGATTTGCAACGCCGCAGACCGCCCAACTCCGCAGATGCACGCGGCGCGGTGACTTGTTCAGAGTATCCCCAGGGCACTCAGCCAGGCGGCGATGAACTGCGCGCATTTTTCCCAATCGCGTTCAAGCATCAGACCGTGGCCCATCCCGGGGAAAATCGTGCACGTCTCGCCATAGGTGTTGGCTGTGGTTCGCACCACAAAGGCGGGAATCAATGCGTCATGCTCGGCGCCCAGAATGAGAAATGGCGGGCGGTTCATGAATACGGTCAGCGGCAGGCTGAAGAGCGACATATCCCATATCGCGCGCTGCGATTCGCGCTGGAACAGGCGGCTGTAGCGTTCCAGGTCGGCGGGGGAAATCTCCTGTGCGAAGACTGCCTCGCGCAACGCGCCGAGAGAAATGTCGCTGCCGTTCAAGGTATGGTTGATTTCAGTCAGCAACGAAGGTCGCGCCAGCAGCATCGAAAACTGCGCGAGTCCCAAGCCTTGCGGCGGCACCGAGCACATCAGGACGGCGGCAGGCGCTTCGTGTTCTTCCAGGAATTTCTGCACCACGAAGCCGCCCATTGAATGACCGATCAGCACCGGCGGGTTTTCAAAGCTCCGCGCTACCTGCGCCAGGTCGTCTACATAATCCTGCACGCTGTACCAGTCGATCCCGCCCGGATTGTGGCTGTTTCCATGGCCTCGCAGCGAAAGTGCGTGCACACTGTAGCCCGCTTCGGCGAACCAGGGGAGAAAATGCTCGTCCCAGACCCATGCACCGGCAAAGGCGCCGTGGACGAAGAGTAGCGGCGTCTTTCGTTGTATTCCGCGCGGTTTGCGCGAGAGGATTTCCAGCCCGGAAATCTGCTGCCGGAGAAGCTCTGGGGCAAGGCTGCGGGGAGTCGTTTTGCTGCGGTTCATTGCGGGCGAGCGAGAAAGAGTTGAGGAAATTCGATGGACAATGCCGTCCGCACTGCCTTGGCACGCGCCTCATGCAGCCGCGCAGGGATATGCGAGGGATCGGCACAGGCGCGGACAATCGCGGCGGCGTCGACATTGCGCATTGCGGCCAGAGCGCAGAGAAGGACAGGAGGCGCGTCGTAAGTGGGCACTGACTCTTGGTCAGGTGCTGCGCCGCGTCCATCGAAATCGGCACGACATGCCTGCAACAATTGCTCGAAACGCTGCGGGCGGCGCAGGGCATCGGTTTCTTCCAGCAGCGAAACCAGCGTCGCGGGACGCAATTCCGCAGCGCGGTGGATCTTTCCGTGGTAACGAACGGTGAGCAAGGCCAGGTCGCGGCACTCGCCGGGAAGCTTGAGGCGGGCGCACAGCGCCTCCGCAAGGTCGAAGCCCCTTTCTTCGTGGCCGTGGTGCCGTGGCCATTCGGCAGCCGGCGTATTCGCCTTGCCGAGATCGTGGCAGAGCGCGGCGAAACGCACCGGCAACGCGGATTCTTGCCGCGCTGCCGCATCGAGCGTCATCAGGGTATGCAGCCCGGTATCGACTTCGGGATGGTAGTCGGAACGCTGCGGAACGCCGAAAAGCCGGTCGACTTCCGGCAACAGGCGCCCCAGCGCCCCGCATTCGCGCAATACCGCAATCATCCGCGAGGGCTGCGCTTCCATCAATCCGCGCGCCAATTCCTGCCATACCCGTTCGGGAACGAGGTGATCGACCTCCCCCTCATCGACCATGCGACGCGCCAGCGTCATGGTTTCCGGGGCGACGGAAAAATCGGGAAAGCGCGCGGCAAAACGCGCCAGACGCAAAATCCGCACCGGATCCTCGACGAATGCCGGGCCGACATGGCGCAGGATCCGCGCCCGCAAATCGGAGGCTCCGCCGTAGGGATCGATCAGCGTTCCGGCTTCGTCCTTCGCCATTGCGTTGATCGTCAGGTCGCGCCGCGCCAGATCGTCTTCCAGGCTCACCTCCGGCGCGGCATGAACGGCAAAGCCGGTGTAGCCGTGTCCGGTTTTGCGCTCGGTGCGCGCCAGCGCGTATTCCTCATGGGTTTCTGGGTGCAGGAACACGGGAAAATCGCGCCCTACTTGCCGGAATCCCAGCGCGCGCATCCCTTCCGGCGTCGCGCCCACGACCACGTGGTCGCGGTCCTTGCGCGGCAATCCCAGAAGTTCGTCGCGGACATCGCCGCCAACGGTATAAATGCGCATGAATTCTTGTGGTTTCTCCGCCGGATCCGGCGGGTAGGCGCGCGGGTCTATTTCTGCGCTGTCATTTCCGCTTCGGCGCCTGCACGCCAGTCCTGCATCGCCGGCAATGCGCGCATCGTATCGCACCAGGCGCGGCTTGCTGGCGGAAGGGCGACGCCGTAGGTGTCAAAGCGCCAGACAATCGGCGCGTACATCGCATCGGCAATCGAAAATGGGCCGAAAAGAAAGGGACCGGCGGCGGAAAAACGGGCGCGGCAGGATTCCCACAGCGCGATGATGCGCGCGACATCGGCTTCGAGTTCGGGGCTTTTCTCGGTCTGGAGATTCCGGGCGCACACATTCAGCGGCATCCCTTGGCGCAGCGCGGAAAATCCGGAGTGCATTTCCGCGCTGATGGAACGCGCCTCGGCCCGCGCCGCCGCATCGGCGGGCCACAACGCCGGATGGCGTTCCGCCAGGTATTCGCAAATCGCCAGCGAATCCCAGATAACAAGTTCGCCGTCGATCAGGCACGGCGCCTTGCCCGAGGGCGAGTAACGCAGAATCTCGTCTTTTGTCTGCGGTTGATGCAAGCGTACGGAATGCTCGGCAAAGGGAATATCCGCCATGCGCAAGACGAGCCAGGCGCGCAGCGACCAGGACGAAGAATTCTTGTTGACGATGACGAGGGTACGCATGCCCTAGCGCCTTGCGTGCAAGCGAAAAACGTTCAAGCGTGCCTTCGGCGCTGCCGTTCCCAGATATTGCGGCGCGACGGCTTCGAGCGCAGTCGGTTCCCAGGCGGGATAGAGGCACGAGCCATCGCCGATATTGTCGATTTCCATCGAACGCAGGTTATCCGGCGACATCAACGGCCTGGGCAGGCACCACAGAAAGCCTGCCTGAAGATAGGCGAACAGGGGCGAGAGGCCGTAGACCGGGCGCGGGCAGCCGCTGATTTCTCCTGCATATTCAATCAATTGGCGCAAGGTGTAGATTTTCGGGCCGCAGAGGTGATAGACCTGTCCATGCGTGGAAGAGCGGGACAGCGCGTCGACAAAGGCGTTGGCAACATCTCCGATAAAGACCGGCTGGAAACGGGAAGTTACTCCGCCGACGAAGAAAACCGGGGTGAGTTTGAGCGCGCGGGCGAAGGTCGTCAGGAATCGGTCGCCCAGTCCGAAAATGACCGAGGGGCAAAAAACGGTCACATCGAGCTTGTCCTGCGCCGCCAGCACGATTTCCTGCCCTTCTCCTTTCGAGCGCAGATATTCGGAAGGCGCATCCCTTCCCGCATTGAGCGCGCTCATATGCAAAAGGCGCGAAACCCCGGCTTTCTGCATTGCAGCGACGATCTTTTGCGGCAATTCGACGTGGGCCGCAGCGAAATCCTTGCCATACGGATAACGCGAATCGCGGTCGTGCAGTGCGCCCACCAGATTGATCACGGCATCCTGTCCGCGCATCAGGCGCACCAGGGTTTCCGGATCGTGGATATTTTCCTGCGGCATCTTGACGGCGGGCAGCGTGATCAGTTGTTTGGTGCGTTCGCGGCGGCGCGTCGGAATTGTCAGTTCGACGCCCGGAACTGCCAGACGGCTGGTGATCCAGGTGCCGACAAAACCACTGCCGCCAAGGATGAGGATTTTTTTTGCGCTCATGTTTGTGCTCCGAAAACACATCGAAAAGGATAAGACAGGAATCAGGGCAGATTTTCGCTTGCAGCCGGAGGCGGCCCGGCGACGCCGACCGTCCCCAATCGCTCTTTCAACGACTCCGGGCGTCCGTTGAAGCGCGCGGCGTAATAGATGGTATTGCTCATTACTTTTTTCACGTAATCGCGGGTTTCGTCGAACGGGATGGTCTCGGCGTAGATGGCCCCTTCCAGCGGCTGGCTTGCGCGCCACTTGCGCGCCCGGCCCGGTCCGGCGTTATACGCGGCGGAAGCGAGCAAGGGGTGATTATCGAGCGATTCGAGGACCATACGCAAATAGGAAGTACCCAGCAGCAAATTAATGTCGACATCGTTGACCTTGCTTTGATGGTAATCCTTGATTCCGATTTTTTTCGCTACCCATTGCGCGGTCTTCGGCATCAGTTGCATCAATCCGGAAGCCCCGGCGCTGGAGCGTGCCTGCGTGACGAAGCGGCTTTCCTGGCGAATCAGGCCGTAGACCCAGGCATTATCGAGCTCCTGCGCCCGTGCCGCCGGCACCATCTGCTCAAGGAAGGGAGCGAGATAGCGCAAGCTGTAATCGTGCTCGATGTTTGTTCGCTCCGCCGTGGAAATGGCTCGATCATAGACATTGTTCTCGCGGGCCAGTTGCGCGGCGGCAAGCAATTCCCGATCGTTCATCTCACGTACCGCCCAATTCCACTCCCGCACGCCTTCCAGGCGCAAATCCAGCGAGAAAAAGGCCAATCCGCGCGCGATGCCGGGAATGCGCCCTGCACGCGCCAATTCCTCCTGCGTCGGCGGCGCGGCGCGGGGCGGAATTTCGATCGCCCGTCCCAATTCGTTATCAGCCAGATTTCCATAAAAATTGGGCTGTCCGGCAATGCGCGCAAAAAGAGCAGCGGCCTCCGCCCCCTTGCCTTGAACCTGCAATGCGCGGCCTTGCCAGTAAATCCAGTCGGGCTTGTCGGCCAAACGCGGCGGCAGTTGCATGATCGTTGCGCGCACCGTTTCCCAGTCGCCGGCACGCAACGCGGCACGGATTTTCCATTCCGTCACGTTATCGCTCATGCTCACGGAAGGATTGGCCGTAGCGGCATTGCGATACCAGCGCAACGCATCGGACTGATGCCGCAGCGCCCCCTGCCACGCAATCTGGCTCCAGGCCCAGGCGCGTTCTTCGGGCTCCAGCTTCGCCTGTAGCGACTCAAGCATATTTGCTGCCGCATACGGATCGTTGCGCGCCATGCGCTGCACCGCAAGCGCGGCCAATTCCTTTCCCTGCCGCGTTTTCTCCCAGCCTGCCGGCCGCTTGGCCAGATAAGCGGCGGATTTGTCGATTACGTTGTTGAATACATGCACGTCTGGCGTTTGCGCGGCGGGAAGATAATTCACCGTAACGCGTGCGGCGGCGACCTTGTTGGCCTCGAATTGCAAACGGAGACGCCGCCAGACTTCATCCGTGAAAACCTTTTTATCCTGGACCAGCCCTTCGATCACCGGAGTGCAGGCTTCCGGCGGATCCATCAGCGAAAACCACAGGGATAGCGCCTCATCCTCAGCGCTCTTGTCTCCTCGATTCCGCCGATCCTGCAATGCGTAGCAACGCAGTGCTTGATCCGGCTGCCGCAATTTGGGATATTCGGTGGCGAACGCCGTCAGATCGCCTTTCCTGCCCTGCGTCGAAAGCCAGTCGGCGCGGAGTCTTTCGCCGATGTATTCGCCATCGTGCCGTATCAGAAAATCGCGCAGCGGCTGCTCGCAGGAATCGTTGTTTTTATCTTGCAGGCATTGCAGCAATTGCCAATATTCGGCGTAGACGCCCAGAGGATGATCGCGCAGCCCCGGCGCCAGAAGGTTCAACTTCGCCCGATCTCCCACCCGGACAGCCTCGCGCGCGGCAAGAAAGCGTTCATCGCCGGGCGCCGCGATGGCGGGAACGATGAAAACAGACAATAAAACGGACAAAAAAAGGCGGAACATGAATCGGAGGCATGAAAAAATGACAACCAAAGTATGCGTCGCAGGATAGCATATCGCTCTGGCAAAATCGCCGGAACCGGCGTCATTGCGGCACGCAGCGCCCGAAGTGTCGGTGTTTTCCTTCACGGGCTGGCCCCGGTGATGGATTGGCGCTACAGTCCTTGCGCTGGACTTTCTCTTCCATCGAAACAATGTCTTTTCATGAGCACCGATCTCTCCGAAACCCCCGGCGCGGCGGACGATGAAAATATCCGTCGCCTTTTGCGGCGCTCCCTGCTCGCGCGCCGGCAGGCTTTGGCGGAGACGGAAGTCGTCCGTCTTTCGGCAGCGATCTGCGCTCGTCTGGCGACGGAATTTCCGGAGTTGGCGCGCGCTGCCGTCGCCTTCTGCTGGCCGGTGAAAAACGAACCGGATCTGCGTCCGCTGATGGGAGAGTGGCATCAAGCAGGCGCGCGAATCGCGCTGCCGGTGGTCGTTGGCGCGGATGAGCCCTTGGCCTTCCGCTCCTGGCAGCCGGGGCAGGCATTGCGGGAAGACCGCTACGGCATTCCCACTCCGGAGGCGGGCGATTTCCTGCTCCCGGAAGTCGTTATCGCCCCCGTTCTCGCCTTCGACGCCAATGGCTACCGCCTCGGCTACGGAGGCGGATTTTTCGACCGCACCCTGGCGGAACTTGCCCCGCGCCCGCTGGCGATCGGAGTCGGATTCGGATTCCAGCAGGTGGAATCCATCCGCCCCCAGCCGCACGACAAACGGCTCGACGCCGTGGTGACGGAGGAAGGGAGTTTGCGTTTCACCGATATTTGGGACTGATTTTCTAAATTAGACTAAAGAATTTATAGCTTAATGTCTTTACAGTAGTCTAGTATTATTTAACTAATTTAGAAAATTTAAACTCCGCCGAAGGCCGCAGGATGGGATGAGCGAAGCCAAACCCATCCTTTCTCCATCTGAGACTCTGCGTGCTGTCGTAGCGGTACAGGCTTGGCTTAGCGCTTGAATTTGAGCTTCATCGAGTGAAGCATGGCTTCGCGCAAAATCGTGTTGATGCGGGTTTGGTAGCCCTTTCCTTGCGATTTCAACCATTCCAGAACGCCGGCATCGACTCTGGCCGTGATTTGTTGCTTCAGGGGCTTGTGAAAGCGGCTGTGAACCGCGTTTCTGAATTGTTCGTCCGTGAGTTCCGGAATATCGCTGGTATCAATCTGTTCGTCCGGCAGGGAGGCCAGGCGGTCGATATTGTCGCGTTGCGCGTTTGTCAGGGGAAGCAAGTTCTCCAGGGAATAGCTAACTGTTTTCGTTTTCATATCGCTGTCTTTCTCGCGGTGTAGCGCGGCGAGCCGAAATGATGCGAACGATCTCCATGATTTTGCCAATACACAAGGCCTTATCCCGCCTACCCCACCGTCGCCATCGCTTTTCGCATCCGTTCCAATGCCGCTTCCAGCGTGGCGCGCGGGCAACCGAAGTTGAGGCGTAGCCAGTTCTTGCCCTCGTTGCCGAACGCGGTTTCCGGGGCGAATGCGGCGCCATCGGAGAGACCGACGCCGTGTTCCTCGAAGAAGCGCGCCGGATTCGCCAGCGGCGAGGCCGCGCCAAATTTTCGTTCGAGGCGCTCGGCCAGCGGACGGGCGTCGATCCAGGCGAGGTAGGTAGCTTCGACCGGAGTTGTCGCCAACAGCGGCATTTCAGCAATCGAGGCGCGCACGAACTCGCGGTGACCGCGCAAGCTTGCCAGCAACTCCTGATGCCAGTCCTCGCAGTCTTTGAAAGCCGCAGCGCAGGCAACGAAACCGAAAATATTCGCATCGGGGACGATGCCGCGCATTACGCCCTGAAAGCGATGGCGCAACTCCGGGTTGGAAATCACGGCAAACGCGCAGCCAAGGCCGGGGATGTTGTAAGTCTTGGAAGGCGCCATCAGCGTGATTGTGCGAGACGCAAATTCCTCGCCGAGCGTGGCGAACGGACGATGCTTGCGCCCCTCGTCGAGCACCAGGTCGCAGTGAATTTCATCGGAGCAGATCGTTATGCCGCGCGCAAGGCACAGGTTGCCGATGTCCCGCAACTCCTTTTCTTCCCAGGCGCGACCCACAGGATTGTGCGGGTGGCAGAGCAGGAAGAGGCTGTTCTCGTCGAGCGCGTCGAGCGCGGCGGCAAATGCGGCGAAATCCCAGCGCCAGCGCCCTTCTTCGAGCACAAGCGCTACGGTGTGGCGTTTCCGGTTGGAAAACGACGGCGCGGACAGGAATGGCGGATACACCGGCGTCGCGGTGAGGATGCCGCCGGAAACGGCGCGGCAGGCGAGATTGAGGCCGGGAACCAATCCGGGCAGCCAGACAATCCATTCAGGCGCAATTTGCCAGTCGTATTCGCGCGCCAGATACGCGCGGACAATCTCATTCAGCCCGGGCGGAACCGTGCCGTAACCGTACACTCCCTCGGCCAGGCGCGCGGCCAGAGCCTCCCGCACGGCGGGCGGCGCGGCGAAATCCATATCCGCAACCCACAGCGGCAGAATGTCGCGTCCAGCGTATTTGTTCCATTTCAGCGAATCGCCACCGTGCCGTGGCAGTGTTTGAGTGAAGTCGTATCGAGGCATTGCGGGCTTTCCGAGCTTTGTTGAATAATGCTGAATGTATTTTTCGCCTTATAATGAATAATTATCACAAAGGCGTATGATGGGTTGTGCGTAGAAGAATTCCGTCGATTTTATAAGCCAGATTTTCGGCGGATCTTTCTTGTGCCCTCTCAAGAAACCCATTTTAGCTTGCCATAACGTCCTGCTTGCCACAATGCCCGGTTCCGGATTTCTTCCGCGCGATTTGCGGCGAGACCCTGTGCTACCATTTTTGCTGTCCGGATCCATGAATTTCCACAACAAAATCTGTGGCTTCCAGCCGCAGCCTATTTATTTTCATTTCCGATAATGAGCAAATACTGGAACCCTCTTGTCCACTCCCTGACCCCCTACGTTCCCGGCGAGCAACCGCAGCTTGCCGATCTGGTCAAGCTCAATACCAACGAAACCCCATACCCGCCGAGTCCGCGCGCGCAGGAAGCGATGCGGGCCGCAGTCGACGGCGATCTGCGCCGTTATCCCGATCCCGAGGGGCAGCAACTCAAGGCGGCGCTCATGCGGCATTTTTCCGCCTGCGGCATCGCGCCGGAACAGATTTTTCTCGGCAACGGATCCGATGAGGTACTGGCGCATGTCTTTCTGGCGCTCTTCCGGCGCGAGCGTCGCGGACTCCCCTTGCCGCTCCTGTTCCCTGACGTGACCTACAGCTTCTATCCCTCCTGGTGCCGCCTCTACGAAATTCCTTGGCGCACGGCGGCGGTTTCCGGGCAGTTTGAACTGCGCATCGAGGACTATCTTCTCGGGAATTCTGCCGATGCGCCCGGCGGCATTTTGTTCCCCAACCCGAACGCGCCGACGGGGCGCCTTCTCCCGCTTTCCGATGTGGAACGGATTGTGGCTGCCAACCCGGAAACCGTGGTCGTGATCGACGAAGCCTATATCGACTTTGCCGGCGACGAACCCGCCTCGATTCCCACCGCAGTAGCGCTGATCAATCGCTTTCCGAACCTTCTGGTCGTGCAAACCCTCTCGAAAAGCCGCTCCCTTGCGGGCTTGCGTGTCGGGTTCGCCATTGGCAATGCAGAGCTGATTACCGGACTGGAACGGGTCAAAAACAGCTTCAACTCCTATCCGCTCGACCGTATTGCGCTTGCCGGCGCGGCGGCGGCGGTAGAAGACGAAGACTGGTTCGGGCGCATGAGGCTAGCGGTAATGGAAACCCGAGCGCGCCTGAGCGCCGGACTGGAAGCCCTGGAATTTGAAGTGCTTCCCTCATCGTCCAATTTCATCTTCGCCCGTCATCCCCGGCGCGACGCGCAAAGCCTGTCTGCCGCACTGCGCGCCCGAAACATCATCGTGCGGCACTTCAAGCAGCCGCGTATCGAACAATTCCTGCGCATCAGCATCGGCAACGACGAAGAATGCCAGCGCCTGCTTGTAGCCCTGGAAGAAATCCTGGCAGGATCGTAGCGGGCGATGGCAATCGCCCCGCACGACAATTTTCTAAATTACTGGAACAGTTCTTTTGTAAAACACAATACCATAAAGAAACATTCTTTAAGTTAATTTAGAAAATTGCCTGGAATTTGTATGGCTTTTCCGGAACAGCGCCCATTTCGGGCCATGCTAAAATCAATCCCCCTCAATAACCAAAAGAGCCGTTGCAACGCACAGCCGGGGCTTGAAAATTCCCCTCCGGCATGATGCAAGCGGGCTCACCCAACCGACTTTTCGAGGAAGCTATGGCGGGCCATTCAAAATGGGCAAATATCCAGCACCGTAAAGGGCGTCAGGACGCGCGGCGCGGCAAGATCTTCACCAAGCTGATCAAGGAAATCACTGTCGCTGCGAAAGGCGGCGGCGGCGATCCCGGCTTTAATCCACGTCTGCGTCTGGCGGTCGATAGGGCGAAAGCTGAAAACATGCCCGCCGACAACATCGAACGCGCGATCAAGCGCGGCACCGGCGAACTCGAAGGCGTCTCCTACGAGGAATGCCGCTACGAAGGTTATGGGGTCGGGGGCGCGGCGGTGATGGTCGACTGCCTGACCGACAACAAAACGCGCACCGTTGCCGACGTGCGCTACGCCTTTTCCAAGCACGGCGGCAATCTGGGCACGGATGGCTGCGTCGCGTTCATGTTCAAGCACTGCGGCCAACTGCTCTTCGCGCCGGGCAATGACGAAGCGAGACTGGTAGACGCGGCAATCGAAGCCGGCGCCGAAGACGTGGTGACCAATGACGACGGATCCATCGAAATCCTCACCGCACCAAACGATTTCGGCGCGGTCAAGGACACCCTGGAAAGGGCGGGATTCAAACCGGAGCTGGCCGAAATAACGATGAAGCCGATGAGCGAAGCCGAACTTTCCAGCGACGACGCGGCGAAAATGCAACGCCTGCTCGACGCGCTGGAAGAACTCGACGACGTGCAGTCGGTATATACCTCGGCGGTGTTCAGCGATTGAGGGGTGGTTAAGGGCTGCCGCGAAGCGCCAGGGCACTCGGCAAAAACCGCCCAAACTCCGCCGGTAGCGGCGAGCATTCCAGGCTCCGTTGTGAAAATAAAAAGCGCCCATCGCAGACAAAACCCAGATCGGCCCAATCGACGCGATTCAGCGCGGCTGCCAGCGCATCCACATCGACGGTCGGCGCGTGGGGGAAAATCGCCATGACCGAACCGTCATAATGCGGGCAAGGATGCACAAAAAACGGCGCTGCCCGCCGCGTCTTGTTGTTCACATACACACGCGGACGGCATGATTCCTGATAGCCGCGTCCCCACTGCCACCAGTTCGACTCGTCGAAATTACGCACCCGCCGCGCCAGGAGACGTTCCTTGTGCGGTTCGAGCAATCGGGACACGGCCGACGGCGCGTTTTCCATCTTTTCGGGAGCGCACCAGATCATCCGGCGCGTCTGGCCGCTGCGCGCGGTGTGCGAGCAAACGAAGTCGCGAGTGCCGTGGAGCTCGCTGTGATAAATCGAATCGGCTCCCGAAACCGCGCCTACCTTGACCGCTGCGACATCCGAAAGCCGCAGCGAATAATCGCCGCGCACAAACAGCAGATGCCCGTCCGTCTCGATAAAGCGGCGCCTTTCCCAATTCGGCGCGGCCAACGCCGCCGCGAGATCCCTGCGCTCTGCGCCCAGATCGGCATAGCGGGTGCGGCGCGAAAAATCATCCCGTTCAAAACGCCAGATCACGCAATTCGGCGTTGCTTCCTCGAATACGCGGGCATCGCCCAGGTCAATCAAGTCGGTAATCGTCCCCTGCTCCCACAACCAGCGATTCAGGCGCGTCGACGAAGTATTTTTCAAAAAATCTCGCGGCGTAACGAACACCAGCTCCCCGCACGGCGAAAGATGGCGCAAGCATTTCTCGATGAAAAACAGATATAGATTCGCGCGCCCGTCGAGCAATCCGGGAACGGCGGTTTTGAGGTGCTGGCGAGCTTCTGCCGAAATCTGTCGATAACCCACGTAAGGCGGATTACCGATGATCGTCGTAAAGAACTCTGTTGCCGGATAAAGAAAAAAATCGAGGCATTGCGCGCCTTCCGGGCAATGTCTCGCGTCGATTTCGATTCCCACCGTTTGCGGCGGCAAATGCCGCAGGAATGCCCCATCCCCGCATGAGGGCTCCAGCACCCGGCGCGGGTCATCCCCGAGGCGGCGAGCCAGCGCGAGCATTGCCGTAATTACCGGAGCGGGCGTGAAGACCTGCCCAAAATGGGTTACGTTGCGGACGTTGCTATTTAAGTTCATCGTTCGGAAAAAAGTCATTGACCGTGGGATTGTAGTAGAGCCACCATGGCGGAGAAAATTTGAACCCGAAAACAAGGGTGCCGTCTGGATGTGGCTTTTGTGCAACAGAGAAGAAGCACGGGGCTTTGGGCGTTGCGCTTTTCTTCACCTTTCCATCTTCTTTTGCTAGGCTGTGCTTCGGAGTGTGCGGTGTCGATTCTGTAGGAACTCCCGGGGTTTTCCGGGAGGCTCGAAAGGATGGATGCAGCGCATTTGCAGATAGATTTTGCCGTGCACACCGAAAAATGGAGAGGACGTTCATCAGCACTTTTATGCTTGACGTGGGATGTTGATTATTGTTACATTCCGCCAGCGTAGAGAGTGCATCCTTTGCTTTTTCCGCCGTTCTTGCAGTACCCGGGGTTCCGGCGGGGCAGTGGTGCAGGATCCGATTCAAGTAGGTTGTGTTGTCTTGTTGCCCCATCCGGGGCTAATAAACTAAGGAGAGATTGAATGCAAGCATTCAGTAAGAAAAAGGTAGCAGTCGCATTGGCCGTTGCGCTGACCGCTGGAGTGGGTTCCGCTTGGGCGAATACGCATGGCAACGTCACCAAGGCGCCTGCTTACGGTGTGATCAAGAACACGACGTCGAAGCTGTACGTCGAAATCGGGCAGGTTGCCAGCTTCGTTGAAAACAACGCCAGCGGCGGCAACAACGTTTTCAACGCCAATGCCAACGGCAAGACGATTGATCTGGTTCTGGGTAATGCAAGGTGGGCGTCGGATTCCGTCAACACTGTCGGAAATGCTCCTCAAGCCGTTTTGGCGATACAAGCCTTGGGAACGGCAGCAGTTTATTTCTCGTTCGTCGGTGGTACAGGAGCGAGTCAGTGTGAAATTGCTTTCTCGACCGCCGTCTGGGGTGGGGATCTTGCCAGTGCCTATAACGGAACCCGCCCGGATATCATCACGCTGCAAATTGCAGCTGGCACTTGTGCTGACGCTGAACCGTTGCAGCAGCTTAACGTCGATTTCACCAAGTTGATGATGGCCGGTGTTAGCGACATTACTGTCTATAACCCCGCCCATGCATACGCAGATTCGACTTTTGATGCTCGTCCGCGGATTATCGACATCACCAATTCCGCAGTGGGCGCCGTGACGTTGACTGCCCAGCAAGGTCCCATCAATGGCCTGCCGGGTGTCGAGTCCGACAATTCCCCGACGCTGATCAACATCGTTGCTCCTGACGTGACGATCAACACTGTCGGATCGCCGACCACCTACAGCCCGGGCCGTATCATCCCGATCCCGGCCTTCACGGTTCTGGAAAATGCCGCGAATGCGCTGGGTTGCGATGCGGCTGGTGTCGTCAGCACCGCGCCGACGATTACTCTGACCCTTCCGGAAGGGCTGAGTTTCGGTACGCTGAATTCCTCCGCCACGCCGATCGTGACGAGGAACACGACGCTGACCATGGGTCTGGTGGACGTAACTGTTTCCGCTACCGCCCCCAACGTGCTGTACGAGAAGTGCAGAACCTTCTCGACTGACTTGGGCCCGAATTCTGCCGCTCCGTTCGCAACCCCGTATCAGGGCGCCCAGGTTCAGACCTACAACAGCACTTCCTTCACGATCATGATCGCGAACGAAACCGATTTCCGTGGCGATATTACCGGCACGTTGACGGTTCTTCTTTCCGATAACTCGACCCGGACGAAGACGGTCACGCTGGCGACGGTGAATAACCGTGGCCTGGCTGGCGCACTGGTTGACAACGATCCGGTTGGTCTGCAAACGGTCTTCACGGGCCGCACCTATGGTCTGGATCTCGCGGGCCAGGTTCGCAACCCGGCGATCTTCGATCAGTTCCGTGTAACCGAAACCGCAGTGGCGACGATCCCGATGACGGCCAATGGCACCACGCCGATCTTCGCGGTCGAAACCATGAACGCGCGTCAGAACGTAATTGCTACCTACAGCCCGAACGCGAGCGGCGTCTATGCGCTCTCGACCCTGGCTGACAAGTGGGCCTTCCCGGCAGTCGGAAGCACGCTGTCGCAATGGCGTGTCAATGACGGTACTCCGAGAGACACCAGCGTTGGCGCGAACGTTTCGACGACGATTGTTGGCGGTCACGTCTTCACCTTCCCCGGCCTGACCATCGGCTGGCAAGTCGGTACGGTCGATGCCAGAGGCTCGGTCAACTCGGGTGAAATCACTTCCCCGAACACCACGATCCTCAACGTGCTCGACGCCACCACCTTCAAGACCGTTGGCGCCCTGCCGAGAATCGCCCAGGATCAGTCCCAGTTTGGTCCCTCGATGCTCCTGACCGAAAACTTCGCTGGCGCGCTGCAAACCGAAAAAGGCCTGCCGGGTGTCGTTTCCTTCGACCTCCTGGGCACGCTGTCTTCGGATGTTCCGGGCAAGTGGGTCGTAGGCGCTGGCACGACGACGGCAACGTGGTGCGGCCAGCCGGTTCCGGCTGCCAACCTGACGCTGAACCAGGGCGCGCCCGATGTTGCTCCGGGCGGACGTTTGATGGTCCAGCTGCCGAGTATCAGTACGGATGCGCCTTGCACCCTGCAAGTCGAACCGTTCATCTACTCGCAGAAGAACGCCCAGCCGGGTCAGCCGATCAACGTAGCCGTGTATGACCCGAACGATCCTCTGCAAATCCAGCTCTATACGTCGCGGCCTGCTCCTACTCAGGCATGGGCATCGCTGACCGACATCCAGAACTGGGCGCAGCCGACGGCTTCTCCGATCAACAAGGAAGCGATCCGTCAGCTCGGCCAGATCGAAGGCGGCGCGCAGACCCCGGTTTCCGCAGTTGTTTCGGGCACCCCCGACAACCTGACCCTGACCTGCCAGTTCCAGGCGCCTCAAGGCGTACAGGGCACGGTCAAGACGATCTACGTTGCCGCGATGCTGCCGGATCTGTCCGCGTTCTTCTTCATGGACAGCACGGGCGCATGGCATCAGTACTTCCAGGGCGACTGGGCTCCGTACTTCGCCGGAACGATGGATACGGCTCCGTACAAGATCGCAGTTGCGAATGGCCTGGATGTCACCGGCTTGCCGAATGGCACCCAGATCCTGGTCGGCTGGGGCAACAACCCGACGGATGTTGCAACCAACAACCAGTACGGCACCTGCTACACGGTCAGCTATTAAGAAACGCAAGGCAACACTTCTTCCAACCCCGCGAATTTTTCGCGGGGTTTTTTTTCGCCTGCGCCCCGCAGGGCGCGGGCTGCGCGAGGGGTTTTGTAGGGGCGGCATCCTGTCGCCCGAAATCACCCGTTTGCAGCCGCCGGCGAAACCCCCGCCCTGACGGGCGCCCTCTTTGGAAAAGGGGGTTTATCAAACCTCCCTCGAAAGAGGGAGGTTTGAATGGCAGGGGCGGTATCAAAACCGTGTTTCTTTCCTCACGCCGCTCGCGTAATATGCGCTTATCAACAATCCTGAAAGTGTGTTGTTCGCCATGCTTCATCGCCATCTCAACCATCAGCGCCTCACGCTTGCTGCCATCGACGACGTGATTTCTCGTGGTCGCTGGCGGGACTGGGCTGCGCTGCGCCGGGCTGTTCTGGCTGACCGCGCCCTGCTGGACAAGGTGGAGCGGGTCTGCCGCCCATACGCTTCCGACCCCTACGCCCAACGCCATCACTTCTGGATGCACTATGCCGAAGAACACCGTTCCGTTGGCTGACTGGGAACTCATCCTGTCCTCTGCTGCCCGGCTCCAGCGAATCTTGCCGGATGCCGTGCTGGTCGGCGGAACCGCATCGGCAATCCACGCCGGGCATCGTTTCTCGCGTGACGCGGATCATGTGCTGTCCGATCTGCGCCATCGCTTCGATGAGGTACTGGCTCAGCTTGAATCCGTCGCTGGCTGGAAAACCGCTCGTGTTCAGCGCCCGGTGCAAATCCTTGGCAGCCTCGACGGCATCGAAACCGGCGTTCGTCAGCTTATCCGCGATGAACCGCTGGAAACGGTAGTGCTGGACTACCACAGGGTGCGAATTACCGTTCCAACCGAAGGCGAAATTCTGCGCATCAAGGGCGTGTTGATCCTCAAGCGCAATGCCACGCGGGACTATCTCGATTTCGTGGCTCTGGCCGATCACATGGGCGATGAGGGCGCCGCTCTCGCGCTGCGATCATTCGACCGAATCTACCAGCAGAGCAGCGGCGAGTCGCCGCTACAGCAGTTGCAGGTGCAGCTTGCCAATGCGCTGCCCTACGACCTGGAAGAAACCGAACTCAGCGAGTACAAGAACCTCGATCCACGCTGGCATGACTGGCAAGCCGTCAAAGGGGCTTGCGCGCACCTTGCAACCGTCATCTTTGACCGGGTGTGCGACATGGAAGTGGATTGATCTGGCGACTATGGGATGTAACGGTGAAGGCAGCTTCGCATTGTTTTTGTAGGGGCGGCATCCTGCCGCCCGAAATCACCTGTTCGCAAGCGCGGGGCGCCCCTTTTGGAAAAGGGGGGGTAGGGGCGGGTTTCAAACCCGCCCCTACGGGTGTTGTCTCCGAGAGGGCGGCTTCGTATTGCTTTTGCGGGGGCGATGTGCGGTTTATTCCAGCCGGTACAAATACAGCGATACCGAGAGTTGGGCGCCGAGCCAGCCGAGGGTGGCGCCGATCAGGGCCAACGCGCCGATTTCGGGGCTTGAGAGAGGGGCGAGGGAGAAATTTCCGCCGTAGAGGATGGCGAGTTCGTTGACCGGCTGCGCGAGCAGACGGGTGGCGATGTCGACGAGCAGGGCGGCAAAGAGGCCGCCGAGCATTCCTTCCAGCGCGCCGAAATAATAGAACGGACGCCGTACCCAGGCGTTGGTGGCGCCGATCAGGCGCGCGACTTCGATTTCCGCGCCCTGGGCGAGGATTTGCAGGCGGATGGTGTTGAAGGTGACGGCGACCAGCGCGGCGGCGAAGATGCCGGCGAGCAGGAGGACGGCGCGCTTGCCGATGCGCATCAGGGCGTCGAGCCGCTGGATCCAGGCCGAATCGAGTTGGACATGCGCGACGGACGGCCATTGGCGGATTTCTCCGGCCAGGGTTTCGAGCGCAGCGGGCGAGGCGTCGAGCGGTTCGACAATGAAGGCGTCGGGAAGCGGGTTTCCGGGCAGGCTGTCGAGCAGGGTTTTCATTTCGGCGTCGCTTTCGAGCCGCTTGAGCGCGTCTTCCCGTGCGACAAAATGCCATGGCCCCGGCGCGCGGGCATTCAGGCGCTGCCTGATGGCCTCGGCTTCTTTCTGACCGGCTTTTGCGTCGAGAAAGACGCTGATTTGTTGTGCGTGCGCGTCGTTCGAGAGCGCGCGCAGGTTTTCGAGCAGTACCCACCCGCCCGCTGGCAGGGTCAGGGCGATTCCGATCACGAGCAGGGAAAGCAGCGAATTGAGCGGCGCGGCGCAAAGGCGGCGAACAGCGCCGGAAAAGGCGGCGTAGTGCTGAAGGAGCCAGGTTTTCATGGGTTTGCCGGGAATCGAGGGTCGGGGTCAGGGGGGGGAGATTCAGGTTTGAGGAATCCTTCCCCCCTCTCCCCAACCCCTCTCCCTCCGGGGGAGAGGGGCGTAAACTTCCCTCCCCCGCGAGGGAGGAGGGGTTCCTTTTCTCCTGAGGGAGAGGAAGATTTATTCACCCGGCAATCAAGGGCTGAAGAAAACCAAGGTATCTCTCCCTTGCGGCGCAAAGCGCCGGATATCAAAGCCCCCTTTTCAAAGGGGGTGGCAGCGAAGCTGACGGGGGTTTGGCTTTTCAGACACTTGCGGACTCTATTCCTCCTGTTGGCACTCCAACGCTCAAACCCAAACCCCCACCCCTTCGGGGCACCCCCTTTGAAAAGGGGGCTTTGGCTTCCGGCGCTTCGCGCCCCAAGTTGAAAATCAACCTGCCGGTTGAATAAGCCCCCTTTCGCTTGTGGGAGAGGGGCTGGGGAGAGGGAGGAAGTGTTCAGCATTTGTCGGAGCCAAAAACGCTTCAGGCTGGCGAGACGACCATTCCACGTTCGAGCCGGATCGTGCGCGGCCCGAAGTGGGTGGCCCAGTGGGGGTCGTGCGTGGCGACGATGACGGTGACGCCGACATCGTGGAAGGAGGCGAAAATTTCCAGGATGTCCCTGGCCGAGGCGCTGTCGAGGTTGGCGGTTGGCTCGTCAGCGAGCAGGATCGAGGGGCGGTTGACGACGGCGCGGGCGATGGAAAGCCGTTGCTGTTCGCCGCCGGAGAGCGCGATGGGAAGGGCTTTTTCGCGGGCGAGCAGCCCCACCTTGTCGAGCGCGGCGCGCGCGCGGCGCAGGGCTTCCTTGCGTGGAGCGCCGATGATGGAAAGCGGCAGCAGGACGTTTTGCAGCGCGTCGCGGTCGAAGAGGAGTTTCTGGTCCTGGAAGACGAGGCCAAAATTGCGCCGCAGGTAAGGAATCGCGCTTTTGCGCAGCGCGGCGATGTTCTGCCCGTTGACGACGATGCTGCCCGAAGTCGGTAGTTCGAGCGCCGCCAGGAGTTTGACCAGCGTGGTTTTGCCTGCGCCGGAGCGCCCGGTGATGAAAACCATTTCGCCGGCTTCGATGGAGCAGTCAACCCCGCGAAGGGCTTCGATTCCTCCGGGGTAGCGCTTGGTGACGGCGGAACAGACGATCATCGGGGAGCCGCGCTTATTCAAACATCGCGTCGACGAAATCGCGCGCGGCGAAGGGGCGCAGGTCGTCGATGCCTTCGCCGATGCCGATGAAACGCACCGGCTTCGGGCATTGCCGCGCGATGGCCGCGAGCACGCCGCCCTTGGCGGTGCCGTCGAGCTTGGTGACGATGAGTCCGCTCAGTTGAATCGCCTGGTCGAAGAGCTTGACCTGCGCGAGCGCGTTCTGGCCGATGTTGGCGTCGAGCACGAGCAGGGTTTCGTGCGGGCCGGAAGGTTCGGCTTTCTGGATCACGCGGCGCACCTTGGCGATTTCTTCCATGAGATGCAGTTGCGTCGGCAGCCGTCCGGCGGTATCGGCGAGGACGATGTCGATGCCGCGCGCCCTGGCAGCGGAGATGGCGTCGAAGATGACCGCTGCCGGGTCGCCGCCTTCCTGCGCAATCACGGTGACGCCGTTCTTCTCGCCCCAGACGAGGAGTTGTTCGCGCGCGGCGGCGCGGAAGGTGTCACCCGCCGCGAGCAGCACCGAAAGCCCCTGGGATTGAAAGTATTTGGCGAGCTTGCCGATCGAGGTGGTCTTTCCGGCCCCGTTGACGCCAGCGATCATGATGATGAACGGGCGATGCCCGCTGCACTGGAGCGGCGCTTCGAGCGGCAGCAGGAGTTCGTGGAGCGCCTGCGCCAGCGCGGATTCAATCGCTTCCGGCGTCTCCAGCTTGTCGCGTTTGGCGCGCGCCTTGAGTTCGTCGAGCAGGTGCGCAGTCGCCTCGATGCCGACATCGGCGGTGAGGAGAAGGGCTTCGAGTTCTTCGAGGAGTTCGTCGTCGACCTTGCCGCGCCCGAACAATACTTTCATCCTTCCGCCGAATTGCGCGCGCGTGCGCGCCAGGCCGTCTTTCAGCCGCTCGCGCCACGAACGCGGGGACGCGAGATCCGCTGCGGGAGTGTCCGGCATTGCCGGGGGCGGAGTATTTTTCTTGAGGAAAGCAAACATGGGGATTGATATTCAAAAGCCGCTGATGTGGAAAAGCAGATCGCTGGCGTGAGAAACTATCGAGTTTCCGGAAGGTGTGGGAAAATCGCCCGCCCCCGATATGCTGCCGGTCGGTCATCAATCTTAGCAGAATCCGTATTTTTCCCTTGAGATGCCATGCACACATCCATGAATTCCCCCTTTGGACTGCGCCGCCTCTGGAGCGCAGCGGCGCTCCTGGCCTTGTGCGCCTTATCCGCAGCGGCGAGCGCCAATCCCTACGAACATACTCTGCAAAACGGTCTCAAGCTCATTGTCAAGGAGGATCATCGCGCGCCGACGGCGGTGCATATGGTCTGGTACCGCGTCGGCAGCATCGACGAAGTCAATGGCACCACCGGCGTCGCGCATGCGCTCGAACACATGATGTTCAAGGGTACGCCGGGGGTGGGGCCGGGAGAATTCAACCGCCTCGTGGCGGATGCCGGCGGGCGCGACAATGCCTTTACCTCGCACGATTACACCGCGTATTTCCAGCAGATTCCGAAGGAAGTCCTGCCCGAAATGATGCGGCTGGAAGCCGACCGGATGCGTCATCTCACTCTCGCGCCGGAAGACTTCGCGCCGGAAATCAAGGTGATCATGGAAGAGCGCCGGATGCGCACCGAAGATCAGCCTTCCGCGCTGCTCTACGAGCAGATGAATGCCGTCGCGTTTCAGGCGCATCCCTACCGCCGTCCGATCATCGGCTGGATGAACGATCTCGAAAACATGAACGCCGCCGATCTCCGCGCCTGGTACGACCGCTGGTACGAACCGAACAACGCTTATGTGGTCGTCGTCGGCGATGTCGCCCATGAGGAAGTCTTCCGCCTCGCCGAGCAATATTACGGGGCGCTTTCGGCGCGTCCCCTGCCGCAGCGCAAACCGCAGGAGGAGCCGGAACAGCGCGGCATCCGCCGCGTCACGGTCAAGGCGCCGGCGGATCTGCCGATGCTGTTCATGGCATACAAGGCGCCGGTGTTGCGCGATGTCGAAAAGGATGTCATGCCTTATGCGCTCGAAATGCTCTCCGCCATTCTCGACGGGCACGACGCGGCGCGCTTCCCGAAACATCTGGTGAAGGAGCGGCGCATCGCCGTCAGCGCCGGCTCCGGGTATTCGTCGACTTCCCGTGGGCCGGGGCTGTTCATGCTGGATGCGTCTCCCGCCGAAGGGCAGTCCGTCGCGGATCTGGAGACGGCGCTGCGGGCTGAAATCGCGCGCATTCAGCAGGAAGGGGTGGAAGCCGGCGAATTGGCGCGCGCCCGGGCGCAACTGATCGCCAGCGAAACCTACAAGCTCGACTCGATGTTCGCGCAGGCGATGGAAATCGGCCAACTGGAAGCGGCGGGCCTGCCCTGCACGCAACAGCGGCGCATCATCGAAAAACTCGAAGCGGTTAGCGCCGAACAGGTGCGCGCCGCTGCGCGGCTGCTGCAAGACGATGTCCTGACGGTTGCCGTGCTCGATCCGCAACCGCTGCCGCAATCCGGACCGAGACCGGCAACGGTTTCGCCTTCCGCCCTCAATGGAGCGCTTCACTGATGATGAAATCGCAGACCATGCCGGCCTTTGCGGCCTGCCTCGCGTTGGCGCTTTTCGGCCTCGCATTTGTAAACTCCGCTGCTGCCGGGCCACGGATCGAACACTGGCAGAGCGCAAGCGGCGCAAAGGTTTATTTCGTCGCCACCGATGCCTTGCCGATCATCGACGTGCGGGTCGACTTCCCGGCCGGATCTGCCTACGACCCGCCCGGCAAGGAAGGGTTGGCGCAATTGACGGCGGGACTGCTCGATCTCGGCGCAGGAACGATGAACGAGGACGAAATCGCATCAAGCCTGGCCGATGTCGGCGCAAATCTGGGTACCGGCGCGGGGCTGGATCGCGCGACCGTGAGCTTGCGCACGCTGGCCGCGAAGGAGAAGCGCGAAGCTTCCGTCAAAATCCTGGGGATGGTTCTCTCGCAGCCGCACTTCCCGCAGCCGGTGTTCGAGCGGGAGAAGGCGCGCGCGCGCGCGATGCTCAAGGAATCCCTGACGCATCCCGACACGATTGCCGACCGGGCTTTCCTGAGCGGGCTGTACGGCGCGCATCCCTATGGGCAGTTGGTGGAGCCGGAGAGCCTGGAGCGGATCGCGCATGGCGAACTCGCAGCCTTTTACCGCGCCCATTACCAGGCAGCCAATGCCAGCGTCACGATTGTCGGCGCGCTTTCAAAACAGGAAGCGGAAGAGCTGGCGCAAAAAATTACCGCCGGTCTGCCGCAGGGCGGGAATGTCGCAGCGCTGCCAACGGTCACTTTGCCGGCGCAGACCGAAAAACGCATCGCGCACCCGGCGGCGCAATCGCACATCCTGCTTGGTTTGCCGGCGGTCAAGCGCGGCGATCCCGACTTCTTTCCTCTGCTCGTCGGCAATTACACGCTGGGCGGCGGCGGCTTCGTTTCTCGCCTGATGAACGAGGTGCGCGAAAAACAAGGCTATGCGTACAGCGTCTATAGCTATTTCATGCCGGCAAAGGAAGCCGGCCCCTTCCAGATCGGTTTGCAGACCCGGCGTACCCAGGCGAACGACGCGCTGCGCGTGGCGCGCGAAGTGCTGGACAAATTCATGGCCGAAGGGCCAAGCGAGGAAGAATTGCGCGCAGCAAAGCGGAACCTCGTCGGCAGCTTTCCGCTGCGCCTGGACAGCAATCGCAAGATTCTTGAAAACGTGGCGAACATCGCCTTCTACGGTCTTCCGCTCGATTATCTGGATCGCTACCAGGAAAACATCGAAAGGGTCAGCATCGCCGATGTGCGCGCCGCGTTCGCCCGGCATGTGCATCCCGGGAATATTGTTACGGTCGTCGTCGCTGCCGATTGAGCGGAAATTTCAGGGGTGATTTTCTAAATTAGTGTAATAATTATTGTATTAAACACAGTACTCATAACAAACATTGTTTAACTAAATTTAGAAAACCCTGAGGGGGTGAAACAATATGCCTTCACAATCTCCCGGCGCGGGGTGAAGGACTGGAAGGAGATTTGACTCCCCTGCAAAACCTCCATTGCGATCTACAGGCAGCTTTGGAAGTTAGAGCGTTCTTGATTCAGTCCTGTACGTTTTTCTCCGCACTTCCCCTCTCCCCCCGCCCCTCTCCCGCAAGCGGGCGAGGGGAGTTCTTGCCCCTCTCCCACTTGAGGGAGAGGGCGCCCCGGGGTTTACACAAAAGCGGCGGGAGAGGGAAAGAAGCGTATAGGTTTATTCTCCCGGCAATTAAAGGTTGAGAGAAATCGGATCATTGCCTGAGGACGCAGGCGGACAAGACAGAGGCCGCATCCGTAACAGCAGACGCCTCGTAGGGGACGCCGCCCTCGGCGTCCCGCCTGCGCGATGATCGAAATGCCTGCCCTACGGGACGCCGAGGGCGGCGTCCCCTACGAAGGCGTTGATTCCTATCCCGCATGTCTTGAACACCTGTCGAGCGCAATCCCTGCCATTCATGGCAGGGTCAGCGAGACATGGCCTAACAGGCGCCGAAGGCGCCCCGCATTGTGTAGGGGCGGGTGGTACGGGCGGGTTTCAAACCCGCCCCTACGCCGCCCGTACAGGAATCCCCAACCTTCAGGTTGGGGTGACTCAAAATCAACCCTTGATTGCCGGGTGAATAAACAAAAACCGCTCTAAAGATACCGTTCCTTTTTTTACGCCCGGCAAGCTGCCGAAACGGCAGTTTGACAAAGAAAATCTTCTTTCTATACTTTTAGGCATTGGGGATATTGCGACTCCCTGCTTCTGTTTCGGCTGTCAAAATTATCCCAAGTAAGAAAAACCAAGGGGTTCTATTTCCCCGGCGCGTGTTCCGGTTTTTTCGTTTGTTTTGAGTTGAAGGAGTAAGAAATGTTAAAGAATTTCCGTTTGGGCGTCCGTTTGGGGCTCGGATTCGCCTGCGTTCTTCTGATTTTTATTGGAGCCTCTTCCCTCGTTTACATAAACGTCATCGAGACCGCCAAGGATGCCTCCCTTATCCACGATATCAATATCCCAAAACAGGAGAGGGTAAGCAGCATGCGCGCCAGCATGTTCACCATGCGGCTGTCCATGTTGCGGATGATGTCCAACCAGAAGGACCGCAGTGCGGATGCTGATGAGATACTCAAAAACAGGACAGAATTGCTCTCCTCCATGGAAGAATTCGAGAAGCTCCTCAAACTCCGCTCCACTGACGATGAAACAGTCCCTTTCGGCAGGATACGCGAGAATCTTGCGGCGCTTACCCCATTACAGGAGCAATTGATCCATCGCACTTCACCCAATGAGGCGGAAACCTCAGCGAATCTGAGCAAGCGAGCCGAGGCGATCATTGCCGATCTGAACGAGATCATGAAATTCGAGAACGCCCGCAACTACCTCCGCGCCACGCAGATTGTGGAAGAGGTGGATAAAATCGAAAAGACGCTCATTCTTGCCACCTTGCTGTCGACGGTGCTGGTGGTGCTGGCGGCGATTCTCGTGACGCGCTCGATCACGAAGCCGGTCGCGGGCATGGTCGAAACGGTCGAGACGATGGCTGGCGGCGACTTTTCGCGCGCCATCGTGGCCGAATCGAAGGATGAAATCGGCGCCCTGCAAGCCGCGCTCGGACGCATGAGCGACAACCTTGCCCGGATGATCGGCGAAGTCCGGAATGGCGCCAGGCAACTGGTCTCTTCGACCACGGAGCTTTCCAGCGCGGCGGAAGATGTGCGCAAGGGATCCGAGTCGCAATCCGAGGCGGCGTCGGCAATGGCCGCAGCGCTTGAGCAGATGTCGACCAGCATCAATCACGTCTCCTCGCTCAGCGAGGATGCCCGCCAGACCTCCTCCGAGGCGGGACAAACCGCGAATTCCGGCTCCAGGACGATCCACGAGATGGTCGACGAAATCCGGCAGATGGCCGAAGCTGTCAGTGAAGGCGCCACGAGATCGCAACAACTGGGCAAGGAATCCGAGCGGATTTCCGCCATCGTTTATGTGATCCGCGATGTTGCCGACCAGACCAACCTTCTGGCGCTCAACGCCGCGATTGAGGCGGCACGCGCCGGGGAGCAGGGACGCGGCTTTGCCGTCGTCGCCGACGAGGTGCGCAAGCTGGCGGAAAAGACCACGGCTTCGGCGCAGGAAATTACCGGAATGGTAGGTTCCATCCAAAGCGGAGCGAATGCGATGTCGACACAAATGGATGCGACCTCCCAACGGATGCATGAAGGGATGGAACTGGCGCAGAAAGCTGGTGGCGCAATCGGCGAAATCAATAGCGGCGCGCAGAGCGTCGTGCAGATGATCGACGATGTTTCCTCTGCGCTCAAGGAACAGGCGAGCGCCAGCCACGACATCGCCAGCCGTGTCGAGCAGATCGTGCAAATGATCGAGGAAAATTCCAACGCGGCTTCCGGCACAAGCGCGATTGCCGGTCAGTTGAACGCGCTGGCGGAAAACCTGCACAAGGGTGTCGACCGTTTTCGTATCCCCGGCGGCTGATCCGGTTTACCGACGCGAATACAACTCCCCGGTTCTCAACGAGAGCCGGGGAGTTTTTTTTATCCTGCGCACCGATTCCATATCGCCGCAGTTGCGCTTTCTCATCTCCTGAATCCCGGACGAACAGCTCCGTTTTTTAATACTTGAAGAACGGGGCCCTTAGGGTCTATTCTTATTCAAGGAACTGCCAAATCGGTAACCTTTCAGGCTGAATCATGCGATAGGCATTAAATATCGGCCTTGATTTTATTTGTCATTAGCGACATGTCGAGCACACGTACTGGCATTCATCGCGAGGACGGCAAGGCAACCCCAACAGGCGCCGAAAGTTCCCAGGATCGTGGCGAAAAAGCCTCAATTTCCAGGTTGGGCTGATTGACATCCCGAATAAGGACAGTCAAAGGGATTTCGATTCTTCAGCTCTTTTATTCCAGTTTTTGATTGAAGGGAGTCACAGCATGTTAAAGAACCTTCGTTTGGGTACCCGCCTTGGGCTGGGTTTCGGGATTGTCGTCCTGATTTTTGCCGGGGTCGCCGCCATGATTTACTTGGACCTGGTCGGTATCGACAATAGTGCCGAGCGCGTCCGGAATATCATTCTTCCAAAGGCGGCTTGTGTAAATAGCATGAAGGACAGCATGTTCCAGATGCGCCTGGGCACATTGCGGGTCACAGCCAATCAGGGCGACCGCAGCGGGGACGCCGAAATAATCCTCAAGCACAGGAAAGATCTGCTCGCTACCTCGGAGGAGTTCGACAAACTCCTCAAGCTGATTTCTTTCGACCAGGAAAACACGGCGGTGAAGAGAATCAAGGAGAATCTCGCCCACCTCACGCCACTCCAGGATCAACTCATCAACCGCTCTTCGGCAGATGAGACGATCACCGTTGCTGCTGCGGCCAAGGATGCCGGGGCCATCATTGCCGATTTGGTGGAACTCTCGAAATTCGAGGATGGACGCACCATGGCCCGCTCCAAGGAAATTGCGGATCAGGTGCGGTCCAGTGAATTTACGCTCATCATTGCCATCGTTGTGGCGCTGGTGGTGGTCATCGCGATTGCGGTTCTTGTGACGCGCTCGATCACGAAGCCGGTCGCGGGCATGGTCGAAACGGTCGAGACGATGGCCGGCGGCGACTTTTCGCGTGCCATCGTGGCCGAATCGAAGGATGAAGTCGGCGCCCTGCAAGCCGCGCTCGGGCGCATGAGCGACAACCTTGCCCGGATGATCGGCGAAGTCCGCGACGGCGCCAAACAACTGGTAAGCTCAAGTGGGGAACTTTCCGGGTCGACGGAGGACGTGCGCAGGGGATCCGAGTCGCAATCCGAGGCGGCGTCGGCAATGGCTGCAGCGCTCGAACAGATGTCGACCAGCATCAGCCACGTCGCCTCGCTCAGCGAGGATGCGCGCAAGACTTCCTTCGAAGCAGGGGAGACCGCCAGTTCGGGTTCCGGGACGATCCGCGAGATGGTCGACGAAATCCGGCAAATGGCTGAAGCCGTCGGTGAAGGCGCCACGAGATCGCAGCAACTGGGCAAGGAATCCGAGCGGATTTCCGCCATCGTTTATGTGATCCGCGATGTTGCCGACCAGACCAACCTTCTGGCGCTCAACGCCGCGATTGAGGCGGCACGCGCCGGGGAACAGGGACGCGGCTTTGCCGTCGTCGCCGACGAGGTGCGCAAGCTGGCGGAAAAGACCACGGCTTCCGCACAGGAAATCACCGAGATGGTGGGTTCCATCCAAAATGGCGCGAGCGCCATGTCCACCCAGATGGAAACCACCTCCCAGCGGATGCAGGAAGGCATGGAGCTGGCGAAGAAGGCGGGTGGCGCGATCGACGAAATCAATAGCGGCGCGCAGAGCGTCGTGCGGATGATCGACGATGTTTCCACTGCGCTCAAGGAGCAGGCGAGCGCCAGCCACGATATCGCCGGCCGTGTCGAGCAGATCGTGCAGATGATCGAGGAAAACTCGAACGCCGTTGGCGGCGCAGCGGAGATTGTCCATCAATTGAACGAGCTGGCGGAAAGCCTGCGCAAGGGCGTCGATCGCTTCCGCGTTTCCGCCCACTGATCCGGCTTGTTGATGCCGAACCCTTTCCCCGGTCTTCGTCGTGTGCGAAGACCGGGGAATTTTTGTATCCTGCATAGTGAGCATATTTAAGGGGCGGATCAATAGCCCATCTCCCGAAGCTTGCCCGTGAATTCAGTACGGATTATTGGCGGCCAATGGCGCCGCCGTTTGCTTTCCTTTCCCCGGCAGGTCGGAACGAAGCCCGGATTCCGGCCTACGCCCGACAGGGTGCGCGAAACCTTGTTCAACTGGCTCGGGCAGAATCTGGAGGGCTGTGTCTGCCTCGATCTTTTCGCGGGCAGTGGCGCGCTCGGGTTTGAGGCAGCCTCGCGCGGCGCGGCGCGTGTCGTTCTGGTGGAGGACGATCCGCTTGCCGTGGCTGCGCTTCGTGCCAATCAGGATTCCCTTGGCGCGGGGGCGGAGGTGGAGATTGTGCGGCAGGATGCGCTAGAATTCCTCCGTTTACTGGCTCCCCCCGACAGCGCCTTTGATCTCGTCTTTCTCGATCCGCCTTATCATCGCGGCTGGATCGAACGTCTGGAACCGTTGTGCTCTCGTCTGTTCGGCCCGGAAACGCTGCTGTATATCGAATCCGAAACGGCACTGACCGGATTCGGCGCCTGGAGCGTAGCGCGTCAGGGGCGAGCCGGCCAGTCGCATTTTCATCTGCTGCGGCAGAAACTTATCCGATGATTTCCAACATGCTCGATAACCACCTTGCCATTTATCCCGGAACCTTCGATCCTCTCACGCGCGGGCATGAAGACATCGTGCGTCGGGCTTCGCTTCTGTTCGGGCAGGTGATCGTCGGTGTGGCGAAAAGCAACACGAAAAATCCCTTTTTCAGCCTCGAGGAGCGGCTGGAAATCGCTTCCGAGGCGCTTGCCGAATATAAGAATGTCCGCGTGATCGGCTTTTCCTGCCTGTTGATGGATTTCCTGCATCAGCAGGACGTCAAGATCATTCTGCGGGGTCTGCGGGCCGTTTCCGATTTCGAGTATGAATTCCAGATGGCGGGAATGAACCGCAATCTCTACCCCGAAGTGGAAACCGTTTTTCTGACGCCGGGCGAGCAATACATGTTCATTTCGGCGACAATGGTGCGTGAAATTGCCTCCCTTGGCGGCGATGTCAGCAAATTTGTCCGGCCTTCCATCGCGCAGAGGATGGCTAAAAAAATAGCTCAACGAATTCAATCACAGGAGTAATCCCTTATGGCCCTTATCATCACCGATGAATGTATCAATTGCGATGTGTGCGAACCGGAATGCCCGAACGAAGCCATTGCGCAAGGTTCCGAAATTTATGAGATCAACCCGGTAAAGTGCACGGAATGCGTGGGGCATTACGAAACGCCGCAGTGCGTCGAGGTCTGCCCGGTGGACTGCATCCCGAAAGACCCGGATAACACCGAAACCGACGACCAGCTCTGGGCCAAATACGAGAAACTGACCGGAAACAGCCGTCCGGCCTGAAGCTGAATTCTCCCGATGTCCGGATCGGGGCAATTTGCGTCACCTGTAAATAAAACACCCCGAAAACGCGCCAGCGTTTTCGGGGTGTTTTGGTTTATGGGGTTCCGGGATGTTTTTTCAGAAAACGAAGGCTTCGCGCCGCGCGGCGTTCTTCATTGTCGGGGCCAGCGTTTCAAACAGGCCGACGACGTTGCAACGGCCTTCGCCGGAATGGGTGAGCAGTTGCGCCGTCATGACCGGCGGCTCACCGACGATGGCGACAAGACGTCCTTCCGGCGCCAGTTGCATCAGCAGGGAATCCGGCAGATACGGCAACGCGCCGGAGACGACGATGGCGTTGTACGGCGCATGGGCTGCCCAACCGCGCGCGGCGTCGCCGGTTTCGAGTTTGACGTTCGTGATTCCGGCGCGGGCGAGGTTCGCGCGGGCCATTTCCGTCATCGCCGGGTCGATGTCAACGCTATGAACATGCCCTGCCCGCGTGGCCAGAAGTGCCGCCATATAACCGCTGCCGGTGCCGATTTCGAGCACCTTGTCGCTCTTCTTCAAGCCCAGTACCTGGAGGAAGTGCCCCTCGATCTTGGGCGCCAGCATGATCTGTCCTGGCCCGCCAAGCGGGATTTCCAGATCGGCGAGCGCCAGCTCGGCATACTTCGGGGGAACGAAAAGCTCGCGCTTGATCAGCGCCAGCGTGTCGAGAACTTCCGAATCCAGTACTTCCCAGGGCCGGATTTGCTGCTCGATCATATTGAAACGTGCTTGCTCGAAATCCATATTGCCTTCTCCGCTCGAATTTTTTCCGGTGGAATGACGCTGCCCGACAGGGGCCTGTTGTACTAATGGCAAGAAATGAATGGCGCGCCCGAGACGATTCGAACGTCCGACCCCTGCCTTCGGAGGGCAGTACTCTATCCAGCTGAGCTACGGGCGCGGGAGGGTTGGGAGAATAACGCTTTTCCGGAATGACGTCCACGACATCGGCTTAAATTTTCTAAATTTGGTTAAACAATGTTTGGCTACTGTAGTGTTTTTAAGCCAAGAATTAAAACACTAATTTAGAATTTCATCGGGCGCCATGGCCCGCAGGCGGGGCTTGCGTCAGGTCGGCCAATGCCCGTTCGTAGATGCCTTGTACTTCGGCATAGCTTCTGATCGAAACGTGGAGGTCGTGGACGAGGCCGTTGTCGAGGCCATAAATCCAGCCGTGCACCGCCAATGGCTGGCCCCGCTCCCAGGCTTCGGCCAGGATCGTCGTGTTGGCAACGTTGTAGACCTGTTCGATGACGTTCAGTTCGCAGAGCCGATTGATCCCCGACGGCGCGTCAGGCATGGCGGATAGAAGTGGCCAGTGCTTCTGTTTCAGGTTCTGGATATGGCGCAGCCAGTTATCGATCAGGCCCAGGCGCAGATTGTCGTAGACGGCGCGCACGCCGCCGCAGCCGTAATGTCCGACGATCAGGATATGCTTCACGCGCAGGACGTCGACCGCGTATTGCAGCACCGAAAGGCAATTGAGGTCGCTATGAACCACCAGGTTGGCGACGTTGCGATGCACAAAGACTTCACCCGGCAAGAGGCCGGTAATCTGGTTTGCGGGAACGCGCGAATCGGAGCAGCCGATCCATAAATATTCCGGGCTTTGCAGCAAGGAAAGTTTTTTGAAAAATTCCGGGTCTTCGGCGTGCATCCGCTCCGACCATTCCCGGTTGCGTTCAAAAAGGTATTGGAGTGGCATGGCGGGTCGTCCGGTATGGGGGAGTGAAAATGGAAAGAATTCCGCGAAGGGGATCTTCCATTATATTTCCCGCTTCTTGCGCGTCTTGTGACGGGGCGCATAAAAACCGGTTTTTTGACGCCCCTGCGTTTTTAGGCTTTCCGGAAAAATTCGCCGGAATTTCCAAGGCGAGTGTTGTTTTCATGCTACACTTTGACACTCCACTATTGGATCGTCCGGATATTTCCATTGGCATGCCCCCCGCTCGCCATTCCCAGAAAAAAGCTGCGAGAAGCTCCCCGGGGCCTGTCAGGGCGCCCGCCAGGAATTCTTCTCCGCGCCGGATCGACTCGTCCGAACCCGCCCCCGATTCACTGGCGCATGCCTTCCTGTCTTCCGCCCATGCCCTGACGCGGGTCTTCGACGGGCAAAGCCTGAACGCGGCTCTTTCCGCTGCGCCGCACAAAAGCCCGGCGGTGCAGGACATGGTCTACGGCGCCTTGCGCCGCTATGGATGGGGCGATTTCGTATTGCAGCAACTGCTGAAACACCCGCTCGCCTTTGCCGAAGCGCCGCTGATACGCGGGCTGCTGCTGGCGGCGCTGTACCGGCTGGAAACGCGCCTTGAGGCGGGAGAGGGGGCGCACACGGTTGTCGATCAGGCCGTTTCTGCGGCTGCCGCAATCGCCAACGGAAGCTACAAGGGACTGGTCAATGCCTTGCTGCGCGCTTATCTGCGGCAGCGCGAGGCTCTCCTGGCCGCCGCCGCCCGCGAAGACGAGGCCGCCTTTTGGCATCCGGCCTGGTGGCTGCAACGCCTGCGCCGGGATTATCCGGAAGACTGGCCGGCTCTGGCCGCCGCCGGCAACCAGCCGCCCGCGCTTTCCCTGCGGGTCAACCGGCGCCGGACGGATGCCGGCGCTTATCTGGAACGGCTCGCCGACGCGGGAATCGAAGCCCGCAGAGTGGGCGAAAGCGGGCTGATCCTGGCGCGGCCTTGCCCCGTCGAGCGTCTTCCCGGCTTTTCCGATGGCGATGTTTCCGTGCAGGACATTGGCGCGCAACGCGCCGCGTTCTTGCTCGATGCCGGGGAATCGCGCCGGGAAGCTCCCTTGCGCGTGCTCGATGCCTGCGCCGCGCCGGGTGGCAAGGCGGCGCATTTGCTGGAAATCGCCGAAATCGACCTGCTGGCGCTGGAAATCCAGCCGCAGCGAATCCGGCAGATCGAGGAGAATTTCAACCGTATGGGGCTTTCCGCGACGATCCGGCAAGCCGATTGCCGGACGACCGGAGAATGGTGGGACGGCGTTCCCTTCGCGCGGATCCTTGCCGATGTCCCCTGCTCGGCCTCTGGCGTGGCCCGCCGTCATCCCGACAGCAAATGGCTGCGCCGCGACACCGACATCGCGCAATACGCGCGCACGCAGGCGGAGATTCTCGATGCCCTGTGGCCGACGCTGGCACGGGGCGCTAAACTGCTCTATGCCACCTGCTCGGTTTTCCCGGAAGAAAACCAGCTCCAGGTGGCCGATTTTCTCGCACGCCATCCGGAAGCCAGGGCGTGCCATGAGGAACAACTGTTGCCAGGGCAAGAGCACGATGGCTTTTTTTATGCGTTGCTACAGAAAGATTTCTGAAATTCCGCGCATCCTGATGGCAGCGCTCCTGCTCTGCCTTTGCCTGGCCGCGCCGTCCGTGGCGCTTGGCGAGGTCGAAATCAGAAGTACGCGCTTTGTCGCCGGCGACGAAGGCTACAGCCTGAGCGCGGATTTCGACATCAGCTTCAGTCCGCGCCTCGAAGAAGCGGTCGCGCGCGGGGTCGTCCTTTATTTTGTTGCCGATTTTGAATTGACCCGGCAACGCTGGTACTGGTTCGACGAAAAGATCGTCAAGGCCAGCCAGATCTGGCGTCTTTCCTATCATGCGCTGACGCGGCAATACCGGCTCTACAGCGGATCCAGTGGAGCGCTGCACCAGAGCTTCGGGACGCTGGCAGATGCCTTGCACGTGCTCTCGCACATTCGCTCCTGGCAGGTTGCGGGCAAGGATCGCCTGGCCCCGGATACGAGTTACGAAGCCGCGCTGCGCCTGCGCCTGGATCCTTCGCAGTTGCCCAAGCCTTTCCAGATCGAGGCGATGGCAAACAGGGACTGGAATCTCGCCTCGGAATGGGAGCGCTGGCGCTTTACGCCAGGCGTTCCGCCGCCAGTTTCCGCTCCTTCGCCTGAGGGCGATACCGCCGAATCAAGATGAGAATCCTGCTTTTCATCATTGCCCTTCTGGCGGCGGTACTGCTTTTCCTGCTGACGACGGCAAGCGCCAACACCTCCCTGTTTGCCCATCATTACCCGTTGATCGTCGGGCTCAATATTGCGGCGGCGCTGGGCTTGCTGGGGCTGGTACTGTGGCAACTCTGGCTGCTGTGGCGCGAATATCGCCAAAAAATATTCGGTTCCCGCCTGAAGCTGCGATTGATGGCGATGTTCGGAATGATCGCGGTCTTGCCGGGCGTGCTCGTCTATGGCGTTTCGGTGCAGTTCCTCACGCGCAGCATCGAGAGCTGGTTCAACGTGCGCGTGGAAATGGCGCTCGAATCCGGGGTCGACCTTGGACGCAGCGTGCTGGAAACACAGCTCCAGGAACTCACGGCCAAGGCGCACCTGCTGGCGCAGGAACTCAGCGCCTATCCCGATACGCAACGGCGTCTGCAACTCAACCGGCTGCGCGAACAGATGGTCGTTGATTCCGTCGCCATTTTTTCCCAGTCCGGCCAGTTGCTGATGAGTTCCAGCGCAAGTCTGGGCGCACTGCCAAACCCGCCTTCCCCCATGCAGTTGCAACAGGCGCGGATGCGTCAACAAGGAATGGGAGTCATCGAAGGAGAAGGCCGGAGTTTCCGGCTGCGCGTACTCATTCCGGTTTCATCCTATACCCTGGGCGATGATGTGCGCATTTTGCAATTGATGCAGCCGGTCCCCGAAATCCTGGCGCGGAATGCCGAAAGCGTGCAGGAAGTTTTCCGCGAATATCAGGCGCTTTCACTGGCGCGCGGAGGGCTGACCTCGATTTACGCGCTGGCCCTGACGCTGACGGTACTGCTCGCGCTTTTCGCCTCGTTTGCGCTGGCTTTCATGATGGCCCGCCGCCTGTCCGCGCCGCTCTCGATTCTTGCCGAGGGCACCCAGGCGGTTGCCGCCGGCGACTTCTCCCCGCGCCAGGCGCTTGAGAGCCGCGACGAACTGGGTATCCTGACCCAATCCTTCAACCGCATGACGCACCAGCTCGACGAAGCGCGCCGCGAAACCGAACGCCACCGCGCCGAAATGGAAGCGGCGCGCAGCTACCTCGAATCGATCCTGGCCAACCTCTCGGCAGGCGTTCTGGTCTTTGACCGTAATTTCCGCCTGCGCACCGTCAACGAGGGCGCGCTGATCCTGCTCCAGGACGATTTCTCCGGGTTGGCCGAGGCAGAGGTCGGGAACTGGCCGAGACAGCAAAAACTCGGACAGGAAATCCACCTTGCCTTCAGCACTGGCCCCGAACCCGAATGGACGCGGGAAATCGAACTGGAGCGCGAGGACGGCATCCCCCAGATTCTCCTTCTGCGCGGATCGGCGCTGCCTGCCGTCAGCGGGGGCGGCTATGTGGTCGTCTTCGACGACATCACGCAACTGATTGCAGCACAGCGCAGCGCCGCCTGGGGCGAAGTGGCGCGGCGGCTGGCGCATGAGATCAAGAATCCGCTGACCCCGATCCAGCTTTCTGCCGAACGCTTGCAGATGCGGCTTGCCGACAAATTGCCGTCCGATGCCGTGCAAATATTGACGCGAAGCACGCAGACCATCATCAGCCAGGTGCAGGCAATGAAGCGGATGGTCGACGATTTCCGCGACTACGCGCGAATGCCCGCGCCGCAATTGAGTGTGCTCGATCTGAACGCATTGGTGAGCGAAGTACTCGGCTTGTACGAAACCTCGCGAACCAGCATCGTTGCCGAGCTTTCGGGAGATTTGCCCCCGGTGCAGGGCGATGCAACACAAATACGACAAATCATTCATAATCTCCTGCGCAACGCTGAAGAGGCGCAGGAAGGAAATGCAGCCGAAGAAAGCGCGGACGCATGGAAGATCGAAATTACGACCAGAACGGCAGGAAATTATGCCGAATTAAGCGTTTCCGACCATGGCCCCGGCTTCCCGGCGGAGATCATGACGCGCATTTTCGAGCCCTATGTCAGCACCAAGTCCAGAGGCACCGGGTTGGGGCTGGCAATCGTGAAAAAAATTGTGGACGAACATCACGGTAAAATTGACATTGGCAATCGACGTACCGGAGGCGCGCAGGTGAGTATCCGCTTGCCGCTGGCGACCGAGGAGATGGAGAGAAATGGCGCAAATACTGATCGTTGACGATGAAATCGGCATTCGTGAATTGCTTCAGGAGATCCTGATCGAAGAAGGGCATACCGTCCGGGTGGCCGAAAATGCCGCCATCGCGCGCCGCCTGCGCGACGAAAAACGGCCCGACCTCGTTCTTCTGGACATCTGGATGCCGGATGCTGACGGAATTTCCCTGCTCAGGGAATGGGCGGCAGGCGGGCGTCTGACCATGCCGGTCGTCATGATGTCCGGCCACGGCACGATCGACACTGCCGTCGAAGCCACCCGGATCGGCGCGCTCGATTTCCTCGAAAAACCCATCTCGATGCAAAAGCTCCTGGCGACGGTCAAAAAAGCCTTGCGCCACGATGTGATCCCGCAACAAAAGGCGCCGCTTTCCCTCGAAACCTTCAACCGCTCCCCGCTGGCCAAAGCCTTGCGCAAGCGTCTCGAACAGGTCGCCAACAAGACCTCGATACTGCTCCTCAAATCGGCTTGCGGCGGAATCGCGGAACTCTGCGCGCGCAGCCTCCAGGCGCCGCATACCCCCTGGCTCGACATCTCCTCGTTGAGCTCTCCCTTGACCCAGGAAATGCTCCAACAAGCCTCCGGCGGCATTCTTTTTGTCGCCGACCTGACGGCGCTCGGCAAGTTACAGCAAATGAACCTGGCATTCGCCGTCGACCGCCTGGACAAATACAAACTCTTTCTGGTCGTCGCCTGTTCCCGCCCGATCAAGATTCTGGCCGGATCCGGTTGGGATGCCACCCTGCTGGTGCGCTTGAGCGAGGTTTGGCTCAGCATGCCGGAACTGTCGGCGCATTCGGACGAAATTCCCGAAATCGCCAATCTTCTTCTGGCGCAAATGACCGAGCGGGGCGATGTGCCGCCGCATCATTTTTCGGTGGAGGCCCTGAACGTGCTGCGGGTTCACGCCTGGAAGGGCAACTGGCCGGAACTGCAGAAAGCGATCAGGAATCTTGCCCTCTCCTCGCTCGAAGAAGAAATCAGCGCCGAGGATGTCGAACGCGTGCTTCAGCCCAGCGATAGTGACGATATCATCGACGAAACCCCGGCGCTTCCGCTGTTCGAGCAGCAACTGCGCGAAGCGCGCGACGAATTCGAGCGTCTTTATTTCGAGCATCACTTGAAGCGCGAAGGCGGAAACATGACCCGCGTCGCCGAAAAATCCGGCCTCGAACGCACGCACCTCTATCGAAAATTGCGCCAATTGGGCGTCTATACCTCACGGCGCGGTGAGGGCGGGAGCGAATAAGCTTCCTTTGTTTTCCAAGATTTTCTAAATTAGACTGAAGAATTCTTAATAAAAAATTACTACGGTAGCGGAGCATTATTTAAGTAATTTAGAAAATCGGAGGAGGCCGTCACATGGATAAGGCGCAAATACGCCAACACGCGGCGCAGGCGGTCGCCAGACTGGCCGAGCGCGCCGTGCAACGCGGCACGGGCGATGCGCTGGATGATGGCCCGATCAAACCCGGTTGGGAACGCTCCGGGGCGGATTTCGGCCCGTCGATCAAACCGGCGTTCTTGCGCCAGGCCGTGGCCTATTACGATGTGGCCATCGAGATCGACCCTGTGGAGCAATCCTTCCACTATCAGCAGGGGCTGGTGCTGGAGCAATTGTCGGATTTTGCTGCGGCGATCAAGGCTTTCGAGGCTGCCGTGGACATCATGAAAGAACAGGATTTTCCCGGCGGCCAGACGCCTGTTCTCCTGTGCCAGACGCTCATCGAGCGCTGCCGGGCCAAGCTGTGCGGAACGCACGATCCCGGAGCGGCCTTGCTTGAAGGGGTGAAGAAGCAGCGGGAACAATTCGGCAGGGGCGATCCGCCAGACATCCTGTTTTCGGCGCTACAGAAAGTGCTTGCAGCCGTGGACGTCGACAAGACTTTCCCCTGCTGCCCCGACAGCCGTTCTGCCTCGTTGGATACGGGCGAAAAAGCCGGCATGGCGCGCGACCCCGCGCAGCCCATGATCGAGTTCGCGGAACGTTTCGTATGGCTGATGGTGGAACAGGACTTTGCGGCAGCGCACGCCCTGTTGGACACAGAAATGGCAAGCGCCTGCCCGGTCGCGGAGCTAAGGCAAAACTTCGACGCCCTGGTGGCCGGAATCGGAGAAATCGAGCACATCGAATCGGATTTCACGGATCTCAGGGATGACTCCGGCGAGGAAAGGCACACGATGATCTATCTCAGCATCATGGGCAGCGATGACCATGAAGGCGTCGCGGTGTTCCTTGCCGGACCGGATGAAGGGCTGCGGGTCTGCGCATTGGAGTGGGGGCGTCCGTGACGCAACATCTTTCGGAGAAAGAAGCTTATGCAGGGGGCACTCCGAAAAGAGAAAGGGAAGAGATCCCGGGTAAGTCGTGTTCAAATTTTTCTATCTGAACTGAACCGTGCCGGGATTGATGCCCTATTTTTTTGCGGCTTCCCGTGGATCCGCTGCGCTGCCCGTTGCCGGATCCGTTGAAAGCGACGGCAAACCGGAATCCGGCAAGGCGGCGCCGATCAGGCCGTTGATGTCGCCGCCGCGCAGGCCGATTTCGGAGAGCAGCGCGTCGATGACCGGCTGTTGGGCGCGGTAGCGCAGCATCGCGTTGGCGGCCTGGTCGGCGAGGCTGCCGCTGGCGGCAGCGCTTTCGCCGGTTCCGCTTCCAGTTGTGCGGGAAGTGCCGCTCAGGCCTTCGACCTGGATGATCTTGATGCCTTCGATGGCTTCCATCGGCTTGACGGTCTGCGCGATGATTTCCGGCAGGCGTTCGATCAGCGCCAGTTTGATCTGCAACGCGATTTGCGCATCGCGCAGGGTGTTGATCGCGTCATTGACCAGGCGCTTGCCTTCCGCTTCGACCTGATAGGCGATGCGCTGCGCCTCGGCCTTGATGCGCACGGCTTCGGCCTGGTCCGAGGCGGCGTTCTTTTCTGCCTGCGCGGCAACGGTGACGCTGATCGCCTGTTTCTGCGCTTCCTGCTGTGCTTCGACCAGCGCCACGGATTTATCCCGCTCGGCGATGGCGACATCGCGCGCGGTCTTGATCGACTCTTCGGCGCGCGCCGCTTCGGCCCGCGCTTCGTTGGCCAGCCGCTCGGCTTCGGACTGTTCGCGCGATTTGGTTGAGACCGAAATTTCCTTGTCTTGCGCAGCAAGCATGGAGACCTTTTCCTGCTCGATCTGGGTGATCTTGATTTCGCGTTCGGCAGTGATCTGGCGCTGGCGCACGGCCTGTTCCTTTTCGGCTTCGGCGGCCTTTACTTGCCGCTCGGCGGCAAGCCGCGCCTGGTCAATGGCCTGCTGCGCGACGATTTTTGCCTGTTCGGCCTCGCGCTGCCGGTCGGCCTGTTGCTGCGCGATCTGGGTGCTTTGTTCGGCGCGTTGTGTCTCGATCTGGCGTTGTTGATCCAGCCGCAGGAATTCCTGCTTGCGCTCGATTTCGAGTTTTTCCTGTTCGGCGCCGAGGTTTTTCGTCCGGACCGCAACTTCGGTGTCCTGTTCGATGACATTGCGCTCCTTGCGGCGGCGTTCGGTTTCCTCGGTCAGCCGGGTCAGGCCCTCGGCGTCGAAAGCGTTGTTCGGATTGAAAAAATCCTTCGCAGTCTGGTCGAGACTGGTGAGCGAAACCGATTCGAGTTCCAGGCCGTTTTTCAGGAGATCCTCGGAAACGGCGTTTTGCACTCCCTGCACAAAATCCTGCCGCGCGTCCTGCAACTGCTGCATCGTCATTGTCGCGGCAGTCGCGCGGAGCGCATCGACGAATTTGTCTTCGACCAGTTCCTTCAGTTTCAACGGCTCCAGGGTGCGAAAGCCGAGTGTCTGCGCAGCGGCGGCGATCGCCTCGTTGGTTGGCTGCACGCGAACATAGAAAGCGGCGATGACATCGACGCGCATCCGGTCCTTGGTGATCAGGCTTTCGTTCTTGGCGCGGCTGACTTCGAGCCTCAAGGTATTCATGTTGACGCGGCAGATGTCGTGCAGCACCGGCAGCACCAGCGCGCCGCCATCCATGACGACTTTCTGACCGCCCATCCCGGTGCGGACAAAGGACATTTCCTTGGACGAGCGGGTATAGAGGCGCGAGAGAATGAATCCGATGGCGAGAATCGCCACCAGTATCGGCACAGCAAGAAACAAGAGTTCAAACAGGCTGGTCATGGCAAGGCTCCTTTTCGTTTCAGTGGGTATTGCAAATCCGGTCTGCGTTGTTTCAGCTTCGGCGCAATTCGCGCAGCTTGCGAGCAATATCCTCGCGCGCAGGGTTGTCGCGCAGGATGTTTTCGAGCATGGCAATCGCCTGCGCCTTCTGGCCGTAGGCGATCAGCACTTCTGCTTCGGCAATCGCGCCGACCTGCGCCGAAATGTTGCCTGCGTCGCGCCAGCGGCGCAAGAAAAGCAAAATGCCAAAAAGAATGAGCACGAACGCAAGAAGTCCCAGGCTGAGCAACAATATTTTTTCGTTCATGATGTCGGACTTCCCGCGTGATCCAGAAAATAAAAAACGCCGAGGCTTGCGAGCGTAAATAGAAGAAGAATCGAAACGATCAATTTGAGCAGCAAATTCCTTGCATTTTCGCTGATGCCGGCGCGCACCCTGCTGTCGCGGCGCAGCGCAAGGATGGCCAGAAGCAGAAGCAGGGAAGGAAGGGCCCATACGAGCAACAGGAATAATCCGACGGTTTCGTTCATGGCGATGACTGGATCAGGTAGTCCAGGAAATAGAAAGCGCCGATCCACATGAGCACGAATAGAAGCAGATTCCAGAGAGTCATTTCAATCAGGAATTTTCTTGCTCTTTCGTCTACGGCAGCGCGCAAGCTGAGGGCCAAAAATGCAATGTCGAATGCGACAACGGCGGGACAAATGAACAATAGCCGGGATTGTATGGCGGAAATGCTATTTCCATAGCGCGGGTGAAAATAAACGTAAAGGCAAAAGCCGGCCACCATGAACACATTCGCCGCAAGGCTCATGACGAACAGTTTTACTTTCCTGCCGCTGTCCATGGATTCACGCAACTCCATGCCTTGAAAATCATTCGCTCAGGGCTGCATCAAGCCCGTGTGCGGATTCCGGATCGCCTGGAATTTCGCGCCGAGGCGCTTGACCAGCAGGATCTCGGTGCCGGCCTCGAAGACGCTGTCTTCCTGATCCGGCTCGACCATCACGTAATGCGAGCGTCCGTGCTCGTCGCGCACACGCGCCTGCGCGGCGACGCCGGTCCGCGCCCTGCCGATGACGATGACGCCGATACGCCCAATCAAGGCATCGAGCGAGACGGAGGAGGTTTCATCCTTCGGCAAGACTTTTGCCAGCACAAAGCCGCCGACGCGCACCGCCGGGATCGCCGCGAGGAAAGCGCCGATCGAGGCCAGTCCAGCGGGGAGAAAGCTGCCGAAGAGACTGCGGGCGAGCATCTGGATCAAGAAACCGCCAATCCCGAACGCGGTCAAAAAGAGGATCAACAGCATCAGAAGCGGCACCCGCCCCAGATGCAGCCAGCCGAGCAGCCCGCCGGGGCCGTGGATGCCGGTATCGAGATGGAGATCAGTGTCGGCATCCGCATCGAGGCTGAAGGCGTGATCGACCAATCCCGACAGGCCCGATCCGCCGACCAGGAGGCTTGCGCCTTCGAGCACGGCCAGCCCGGCCATGACAATCAATGCAACGGCGAAAGGCCACGATTGCTCAGCCAGAAAGAGCGACATGGGTGGTTCCTTTAGAGTCTTTTCGATTTGAGCCTGAAGGTTCCCCCCTCTCCCTTTGCGGGAGAGGGGCTGGGGGAGAGGGCCAAGCGTACATGCGTGAATCGAAGGCGCTTGAAAAGCGGCTCAGGAACGATCCGCAGGGCCGCTTCCTTTTGCCTTCAACGCCGCCAGGCGTTCCTCGACGCGGTTGTTCCGCGCCAGATCCGACAACTCGCGCAACTTCGCCGCGCTTTCCGCGTCCGTAGCCGGCATCAGGCCCGGCAACCCGGTCTGGCGCGCGAGGATACGGTCGAAAGCCGATTCGGCCTGCGTCATCTTGTCGGGCGCGGATTTCTTCGCGCCGCCAATGCCGCCCGTCGACACATTCTGCGCGGCGCGCGCGCTGATGAACTGGCGCAGCGTTTCTTCCATCTCGCGCTTTTTCGCGCGCAAGGCAGTGAGATAACCTTCCATCTCCTTTTCCTCGCTCGCGGCGTTGGCAATCGCCTGTTCGAGCACCGGAATCTGCGCCTCGATGTCGAGTTGGCGCGCAATCGCGGCCTTCGCCAGATCGTCGCGCCCTTCCCTGACGGCGATATCGATTTCGCCGGCAAGCTGCTCATGGCGGCGGTTCTGCTCGGCCAGGTTGGAGAGCGCCAGATGCTTCGACGCGGCGGCGCGGCCGAGTCCGGCGGCAACCTCGTCGATGACATTGTCGACTTCGCGGATGGCCTGCGCCATTCCCGCCTCGGGATTGGCGTTTTCCAGCGCGTCAATCAGGGAATGGACGTTGCCGGCAATAATGCGGGCTACACGGGTGCTGATCGAATCTGCCACGATATGCTCCTTTCCTCGTTGATCTTTACTACCCCTGCTTCGGATTGCGGGTATCGGAAATGACCCGCGCCAATTCGACGATTCGCGGCAAATGCGCGTTGAAGATTTCCGGGTTATAACACGGCGCCGCGCTGCCGACACCCAGGCGCAACAAAAATTCGCATAACTGAAAACAACGCTGCGCCAGTTGCGCTTCGAGTTGCAGCAGGAATTCGCGACTCTCGCCTTCATCCCCTGCTCCCCGGCCTTGCGCCAGCATCAGCGCCATCGTTTGCGGCAGCCATTCCATGAGCATCGTGACCAGATCGGAATGCAGCCCAGGATTCCTGGCCCGGAATTCCCCGGCGCGGACGGCAGCCACTGCCGGCGCCAGAAGATCGCGCAAGCAGCCGAGCGAGGCTTCGTAGTCGCCATAGCCCTCATCCTGCCGCCGCGCCGCGCCAACAATCGCGCGTATCTTGTCCGAGGGCGTTACCGCATCCCGGATTTGCAGCGATGCCAGCCATTCGATATCCGACAGCGGAAAGCGCACGCCGACGGTTTCCATGCGTTCTTTAGTTGCGTTCATTGCGTTAGCCTTTTTTGGCAGTGATTTATAAAATGTTTGCAATCGTTAGCGTAAGCATAGAACAATTTTTATCCGTTTGCAAGAGGTGTGTCGGGATGGAGGAGAAAGTTTTTGGAGAATGCTGACTTTCTAAATTTACTTAAATAATATTCGGCTACTGTATTGGTTTATACGCACTAATTATTATAGTAATTTAGAAAATACATCCCTAAAAACGGCGCTTTCCATTGCGGAAAGCGCCTTGTTTTCGTCCGAAGCGTTTTTACTTTATCGAGGTTCTGTCAGGCGCCCCATGAAGAGGATCGTGCCTTTGCTGTTTTCGCGGATGAGGAAGAGGAAAGGGCGATTGGCCCAGAACTTTGGCATGGATCTGGCAGATTGCTCCTCGATTACAACGCCTGTTGCCGCTGCTGCCACTGTGCCGCCCTCGTCTACCTCCACATCGGCCTTGTGCAACACCTTGTCTATGAGCAAATCTTTCTTTGAACTCATTTCGCTGAAATCAGCCGCGTCAACAAAAGCGTCGCGCATCCCCAATGCGATGAGTTCTTTCTTCAATTCCTTTGCCCCCCAGCTCAGCTTGAATTTCGGAAAACCGACCAGCACCTCTTTCGGGCTAAGCGCCTTTGTCCATTGCTCAAGCTTCTGCGGCGAAAGCTCTTTCTCCAGCCTTTTGAGCGCGCCTGGTTTGTCTTCGGGCAAGAGCACGAGCATGGAAAACTCTTCCCCCTTATAGGGCAGTTCCAATATCTGCAGATTCTCCATCTGTCTGTATTTGAAAGTTTTTTCCTGCGACATGAAGCGCGCCCATACTTTCTTGCCGGGCGTGTAGAAAAAGTTCGAGCTTGTCTCATCAGGACGAAACGGAAACAGCCAGCGCCCGTTGAAATAGACGGCGTTGACCAGCACAAGGCGCGTAAGATCATCAAAAGCCTCCGCGCTTACAAGATCGCGTATGCGCTCCTTTGTCTTTTGCTCAACCCAGGTGTTTATTTGTTTTGCGGCATCCTCCCTGTCCTTGTCATTCTTGTAACTCACCGGGTTAATGGGAGCATCGTAATATTTTCTTGCCGTCTCCACATATTCTTTCCGCATGGAAAATTTTTTGTCCGGCCACAGCGAGTTGGCAATTTCCATCCGCACCCGCTCGTCACTTTGCGCCGCATTCAGACGCCGCATCAAATCGGCAAAAGCCTGATGATCCTGCGGTTTCCCGAGTGGCGCGTGCAGGACCTGCTCCATTTGCGCAAGCGTCTCGCCGCGCGCGCCAGCGCCGGTCACCGCAAGCGCGTAGGAGATGCTCAAGGGGGAAAAGAACAGGTTGCCGTCCTGCTTGCTCAACTGCGCGTACATGTCGCAAGCAAAGGCGTTGATGCCGTTATCATCGGACGGCGCAGGGGGCGCGGCATGGATTCCGGAAGCAGACAGGGACAGCCCCAGAATCAGGCCGTAAATCAGGCTGTTCAGGCGATTGAGGTTCATGTCATTTTCTCCGTGGATCAACCCGCAACCGGATAAACACAGCGCCATCCGGTCTATGGGATTCGAATCAACAGAATAACCCAGCTTTCATCATGAGTAGGGGCGGATAGCAATCCGCCCGATGTCTTGGCAAGCGGGACGATTGCCCTTGTCTCCTGTGGGCCTGAAAAATTTCTAAATTTACTTAAAGAATGTTTGGCTACAGTAGCTGTTTATAATCAATAATTATTACAGTAATTTAGAAAATTGGCGCATAAAAACGGCGCTTTTCCTTGCAAGAAAAGCGGCGTCTGTTTTCGTTTCGGTTCAGGCTCAGGTCAAACCCGGCGCCGGGGTGGCTGGGGCGGAGCCTGAAGCGCCGGGGTCGCCGCTTGCCGGGGCGGGGGCGGCGGATTGTTTTGGCGGGCGCGGCGGGTTGCCTTCCATGATGTCGTTGATCTGGTCGGCGTCGATGGTTTCCCATTCGAGCAGCGCGGCGGCCATGGCTTCGACCCTGTCGCGATGTTCTTCGAGCAGGCTTCGGGCCAGGCCGTATTGTTGGTCGACGATGCGGCGGATTTCCGCGTCGACTTCGCGCAGCGTCGCCTCGGAAACGTTCTTGTGCGTGGTGATCGAGCGTCCGAGGAAAACTTCGCCTTCGTTTTCGCCATAGACCATCGGGCCGAGCGCGTCCGACATGCCGTAGCGCGTGACCATGTCGCGCGCCATCTGGGTGGCGCGTTCAAAGTCGTTGGAAGCGCCGGTCGTCATCTGGTTCATGAAGAGTTCTTCGGCGATGCGCCCGCCGAAGAGAACGGCGATGCGGTGCAGCAGGTAATCGCGGTCGTAGGCGTAGCGATCCTGCTCCGGCAACTGCATGGTGACGCCGAGCGCGCGACCGCGCGGGATGATCGTGACCTTGTGGACGGGATCGGATTTGGGCAGCAGTTTGGCGACGACGGCGTGTCCGGATTCGTGGTACGCGGTGTTTTTCTTTTCTTCCTCGGTCATGACCATGCTGCGGCGCTCGGCGCCCATCATGATCTTGTCCTTGGCGCGCTCGAAGTCTTCCATGTCGACCAGGCGTTTGTTGGCGCGTGCGGCAAAGAGCGCTGCCTCGTTGACCAGGTTGGCGAGGTCGGCGCCGGAAAAGCCCGGGGTGCCGCGAGCGATGATGTCGGCCTTGACATCGGAGGCGATCGGGACCTTGCGCATATGCACCGTCAATATCTGCTCGCGGCCGCGAATGTCCGGCAGCGGGACGACGACCTGGCGGTCGAAGCGGCCCGGACGCATCAGCGCCGGGTCGAGGACATCGGGGCGGTTGGTCGCGGCGATGACGATGGTGCCGGAAGTGCCTTCAAAGCCGTCCATTTCGACCAGAAGCTGGTTCAGCGTTTGTTCGCGCTCATCGTTGCCGCCGCCGAGTCCTGCGCCGCGCTGGCGGCCCACGGCGTCGATTTCGTCGATGAAGATGATGCAGGGCGCGTGCTTTTTCGCGTTCTCGAACATGTCGCGCACGCGCGCGGCGCCGACGCCGACGAACATTTCAACGAAATCGGAACCGGAAATCGAGAAAAAGGGCACTTTCGCCTCGCCGGCAATGGCCTTGGCCAGCAGGGTCTTGCCGGTGCCGGGGCTGCCGACCATCAGCACGCCCTTCGGAATGCGTCCGCCGAGTTTCTGGAATTTGGAAGGATCGCGGAGGAATTCGACCAGTTCGGAGACTTCTTCCTTGGCTTCGTCGCAGCCGGCGACATCGGCGAAGGTGACGGAGTTGTTGGTTTCATCGAGCATGCGCGCCTTGCTCTTGCCGAAGGAGAAAGCGCCGCCCTTTCCGCCGCCCTGCATCTGGCGCATGAAGAAAATCCAGACGCCGATCAGGAGCAGCATCGGGAACCAGTTGATGAGAATGCTGATCAGCGTGGAATTGCCGTCCAGGGGGCGTGCCTCGATGGTGACCTTGTATTTGAGCAGATCGGAAACGAGCCATTCGTCTCTCGGGGCATAGGTCGTCAGTTCGCGCTTGTCCTTGGTCGTGGCCTTGATGCTGTAGCCTTCCATGACGACCTTGTCGATCCGTCCTTCCCGCACTTCCTGCAGGAATTGCGAGTAGTCGACCGCGCTCGATTGCGTCTGGCGGTTGGAGAACATATTGAAGACGGACATGAGCACCAGGCCGATAATGACCCAGACTGCCAAATTTTTAAGCATATTATTCAATTTGCGCCTCTTTCCGATGAGGGGTGAGGATTTTTGCGGGTGCTGCGCAGCCCGGAGAAGCGCTCCATTCTAGACGGATTCTCGTGCAGCGCAAGTTTCGCGTTTGGCGAAAACCGGGGGAATTCACATTTTTCCGTGCGCAACTTTTTCATTTTTCGGGAGTTTTCCGAGCAGATAAACTTCCGCGCTTCTCCCGCGCGAGGCATCGGGTTTGCGCACCGCCGCGCCGGGAAAGGAGCTTTTCATGCGGCGTACGAATTCATCGTATTCCCTGCCCTGAAAGACCTTGACCAGGAAGGCGCCTCCGGGCTTGAGCCAGCGTTCGGCGAATTCGAGCGCCAACTCGGAGAGGTGCATCGCCCGCGCCTGGTCGGAGAGGCCGATTCCCGAAAGGTTGGGAGATATGTCGGAGAGCACCAGATCGACGCGAGCGCCAGCCAGTTTTTGTTCCAGCCCGGCCAGTGTGGCTTCCTCGCGGAAATCGCCCTGCAGGAATTCGACGCCGGGCAGCGCTTCCATCTCCAGAAGATCGAGCGCGATGATGCGGCCCAATGTGGAATTCGATTTTGCCGCGTATTCCCGAAAACGCCGCGCCACTACCTGCGACCAGCCGCCCGGCGCGGCCCCGAGGTCGACGACGGTTGCGCCGGGGAAAATGAGCTTGTCCTTCGCGTCGATTTCGATCAGCTTGAATGCCGCGCGCGAGCGCCAGCCTTCCGCTTTTGCCCGCTGGACATAAGGGTCGTTGACATGCTCGCGCATCCACGCCTTGCTGGTTTGGGTTCGTGCCATTAGGCTAGAATTCCGCTTCAGAGGGCGGCCTGCCGCCGCCGGTTTTGTATCCGAAAGTCATCGATGTTACTCATTTCCACAGAAGAACGCCGCGCCCTGCGCGCCCGCGCCCATGCCCTGAACCCGGTCGTCTCGATCAGCAAGAACGAGCTTTCCGACGCAGTGTTGAAAGAAATCGACTGCGCGCTGAAAAGCCATGAATTGATCAAGGTTCGCGTCTATAACGACGACCGCGAACAGCGCGCCGCGTACCTGGAGCAAATCTGCACGCAGTTGAACGCCGCGCCGGTGCAGCATATCGGTAAGCTCCTGGTGCTCTGGCGGCCGGAAGAAGAAGCCGCAGCAGAGAAAAAAGGCCCTGCGCCAAACAGAAGACCCCGCAGCGAACCGCGCCGCACCAAGCGCAGTTATCAGGGCAGCCAGAAAAAATAGGGCGAAGCTCACACCGCTCCGCCCCTTTGGGACGTCCTTCCGAAGGAAATGGATTTTCTAAATTTGACTAAAGAATTCGCTGTGAAACGCCACTACAGTAGCGAAACATTATTTAAGTAATTTAGAAAATTGGCGGGTTTCGGAAGCGCTTGCCCAGCGCGATTCCTATTCGTAAACGATGTCGATGATCTCGTATTCGCGCAAGCCGCCCGGCGCTTCGACCTGGGCGATGTCGCCGGAGTATTTGCCGATCAGCGCCCGCGCCAGCGGGGAGTTTACCGAAATCTTTCCGTCCTTGATCCCGGCCTCTTCCTCGCCGACGATCTGATAGCGGACGGATTCGCCGCTTTCCTGCTCTTCCAGCGTCACCGTCGCGCCGAAAACGCAGCGGCCATCGGTGTCGATCAGTTTCGGGTCGATGATCTGCGCCCTTGAGAGCTTGCTTTCGAGTTCCTGGATGCGTCCCTCGATGAAGCCTTGCCGTTCCTTGGCGGCATCGTATTCGGCGTTTTCCGACAGGTCGCCATGCGAGCGCGCCTCGGCAATCGCGGCGATGACAGCGGGACGATCCTGGGTTTTCATGCGTTGCAATTCGGCGCGCAGTTTTTCGGCGCCACTGACGGTCAGGGGAATCTTGCTCATTTTTTGCGTAGAACAATAGCAAAGGACACGCAGTTCCTACTGCGTGTCCTTTGGGGTTAATCGTGCGGGTTTCCGGATTATAGCCGAACAGGCCCTAATTCAACCGTGCATGAAGCTCCTGCAACGAGGCGACGGAGAGTTCGCCGCGATTTTTGATGCCTTCCGCAGCGGCTTCGGCGCCCCAGATCGTCGTGAATATCGTAATTCGCGCCGCCAGGCCAGAGGTGCGGATCGAGCGCGAATCGGCGATGGCTTGCCCCCTTTCGTCGACGGTGTTGATGATCAACGCGATTTCATTGTTCTTGATCATGTCGACGATATGCGGGCGGCCTTCGGTGACCTTGTTGACCACAGTCACGGAAATGCCGGCAGCGGCAAGGTGCGCTGCCGTGCCGCGCGTGGCATAGAGCGCGAATCCGGCATCCCTGAGATCGCGCGCGACGGCGACCGCCTTTTCCTTGTCGCTGTTCCTGACGCTGATGAAGACGTTTCCGGAAGCAGGCAGGCGCACGTTGGCGGCGAGCTGGCTTTTCACGAAGGCTTCGGCAAAGCTTGCACCGACGCCCATCACTTCGCCCGTCGATTTCATTTCCGGGCCGAGAATGGTATCGACGCCGGGGAACTTGGAGAACGGGAATACCGCTTCCTTGACCGAGAAGTAAGGCGGGATGACCTCGCCCGTGATGCCCTGGCTCTTCAGGCTCTTGCCGACCATGCAGCGCGCCGCGATCTTCGCCAGCGGCAGCCCGGTGGCCTTGGAAACGAAAGGCACGGTGCGCGAGGCGCGCGGATTGACTTCGAGTACATAGACGGTGTCGTTCTGGATCGCGAACTGGACGTTCATCAGCCCGACGACATTGAGCGCCCTGGCCATCAGTTGCGTCTGCCGGCGCAATTCATCCTGGATTTCGTTCGAGAGCGAATAGGGCGGCAGCGAGCAGGCGGAATCGCCGGAATGCACGCCGGCCTGTTCGATGTGTTCCATGACGCCGCCGATGATCACTTCGGATCCGTCGGAAAGCGCGTCGACGTCGAGTTCGCAGGCTTCGTTGAGGAAGTGGTCGAGCAGCACCGGCGAGTCGTTGGAAACCTTGACCGCCTCGCGCATGTAGCGTTCGAGGTCGCGTTCGTCGTGGACGATTTCCATCGCGCGGCCGCCGAGCACATAGGAAGGGCGCACGACGAGCGGATAGCCGGTTTCGGCGGCAAGCTTCAAGGCTTCGGCCTCGGTGCGCGCGGTGCGGTTCGGCGGCTGCTTCAGCCCTAGGCCGTGCAGCAGTTTCTGGAAGCGTTCGCGGTCTTCGGCGGCGTCGATCATGTCGGGCGAGGTGCCGATGATCGGCACGCCATTCGCCTCCAGGTCGCGCGCCAGTTTCAGCGGCGTCTGGCCGCCATACTGCACGATCACGCCCTGCGGTTTTTCGACGGCGACGATTTCGAGCACGTCTTCGAGCGTCAGCGGCTCGAAATAAAGCCGGTCGGAAGTATCGTAGTCGGTGGAAACCGTCTCCGGGTTGCAGTTGACCATGACGGTCTCGAAGCCGTCCTCGCGCATCGCCAGCGCCGCATGTACGCAGCAATAGTCGAATTCGATCCCCTGCCCGATGCGGTTCGGGCCGCCGCCGAGCACCATGATCTTCTTTCGCGCGCTCGGCATCGCTTCGCATTCTTCCTCGTAGGTCGAATACATATAGGCGGTGTCGGTGGAAAATTCGCCAGCGCAGGTATCGACGCGCTTATACACCGGACGCACGCCGAGTTCATGCCGCCGCGCGCGCACCGCTGTCTGCGTTGCCTGCGTGAGCGTCGCCAGGCGTTTATCGGAAAAACCGGCGCGCTTCAAGTAGAACATTTCCTCGCGCGAAAGCTCCCGCAACGCCTGTTCCGGATTCCTGGCGACTGCCACGCGAGAACGCAAGCTCTCCTCGATGCGGTGCAGATCCTCGATCTGCGCCAGGAACCAGGGGTCGATGCGCGTCAGGCGATGAATTTCGCCGAGCGTCATGCCACTGCGGAAAGCGTCGGCGACATACCAGAGGCGATCGGGGCCGGGTTCGGCCAACTCGGTTTCGATGATCTTGCGATCCTGCGTTTTTTCGTCGAGGCCATCGACGCCGACTTCAAGGCCGCGCAAGGCTTTTTGCAAGGATTCCTGAAAGGTGCGGCCCATCGCCATCACTTCGCCGACCGATTTCATCTGCGTCGTGAGATGCGCATCGGCCTGCGGGAATTTTTCAAACGCGAAGCGGGGCACCTTGGTGACGACATAGTCGATCGAAGGCTCGAACGACGCCGGCGTCCTGCCCCCGGTAATTTCGTTGGCCAACTCATCCAGCGTGTATCCGACAGCAAGCTTGGCGGCAACCTTGGCGATCGGAAAGCCGGTCGCCTTCGAGGCCAGCGCGGAAGAACGGGAAACGCGCGGATTCATCTCGATCACGATCATCCGGCCGGTGTCCGGGTCGAGCGCGAACTGCACGTTGGATCCGCCGGTGTCGACGCCGATTTCGCGCAAGATCGCGATCGAGGCGTTGCGGACGAGCTGATATTCCTTGTCGGTGAGCGTTTGCACCGGCGCCACGGTAATGGAATCGCCGGTATGTACGCCCATCGGGTCGAAATTCTCGATCGAGCAAACGATGATGCAGTTGTCGTTCTTGTCGCGGATGACCTCCATCTCGATTTCTTTCCAGCCGATCACGCTCTCTTCGATCAGGAGTTCATGCGTCGGGGAGGCTTCGAGTCCGCGTTTGCAGATTTCGACGAATTCCTCGGTGTTGTAGGCAATGCCGCCGCCAGTGCCGCCGAGGGTGAAGGAAGGACGGATGATCGCCGGGAAGCCGATCATTGCCTGCACCTGCTGTGCTTCCTCAAGGCTGTGCGCCATCACGGAACGCGCCGAGGTGAGCCCGATGCGCGTCATCGCGGCCTTGAATTTCTCGCGGTCTTCGGCCTTGTCGATGGCATCGCGCGAAGCGCCGATCAGTTCGACGCCGTATTTTTCCAGCACGCCGTGGCGCGCGAGGTCGAGCGCGCAGTTGAGCGCGGTCTGCCCGCCCATCGTCGGCAGGATTGCGTCCGGGCGCTCCCTTTCGATGATCGTTTCGATCATTTGCCAGTTGATCGGCTCGATATAGGTGACGTCGGCCATCTCCGGGTCGGTCATGATCGTCGCCGGATTGGAATTGACCAGGATTACCCGGTAGCCTTCCTCGCGCAGCGCCTTGCACGCCTGCGCGCCGGAATAGTCGAATTCGCACGCCTGGCCGATGACGATCGGGCCGGCGCCGATGATGAGAATACTTTGGATGTCGGTTCGCTTGGGCATGATTCTTTTCGCTTGTTCGGTTCTGTGCTTGTGTGTGTTCGTTTCTCAGGACGGTTGCAGCGCGGCGGTGCCACGGGTCATGAGATCGGTGAAGCGGACGAACAGATAGGAAACATCGTGCGGTCCGGAACTCGCCTCCGGGTGTCCCTGGAACGAGAAAGCCGGCACATCCGTGCGGGCAATGCCTTGCAGGGAGCCATCGAAGAGCGAGAGATGCGTGACGCGCAGATTGTCCGGCAGCGTGTCGGGATCGACGGCAAAGCCGTGGTTCTGGGCGGTGATCAACACCTGCCCGGTGTCGAGATCCTTGACCGGATGATTGGCGCCGTGGTGGCCGAATTTCATTTTCATTGTCCTGGCGCCGGAAGCCAGAGCAAGCAACTGGTGTCCAAGGCAGATGCCGAATACCGGAACGCCGCGTTCGAGCAGCGCGCGAATCGCGTCGATGGCGTAAGTGCATGGCCCGGGGTCGCCCGGACCGTTGGAGAGGAATACGCCGTCGGGCTGCATCGCGAGTACTTCCTGCGCTGGCGTTTGTGCCGGAACGACGGTCACGGCGCAACCGTGCGAGGCAAGCATGCGCAGGATATTGCGCTTGATGCCGAAGTCATAGGCGACGACGCGGTATTGCGTCGCTTCCACGTCCACATAGCCATCCAGCGTCCATGCGCTTTGTGTCCACGCATAGGGCGCCCTGGTACTGACCTCCCGCGCCAGATCCAGCCCGGAAAGACCACCGAAGGCGCGAGCTTCCGCGACGGCCTGCGCCGCGTCCTCCGCAGTCAGCGTTTTCTTCGCCAGGATGCAGCCGGGCTGTGCGCCCTTTTCGCGCAGCAGGCGCGTCAGCTTGCGCGTATCGATGCCGGCAATGCCGACAATGCCATTGACGCGCAGATAGTCGCCAAGCGTCTGCCGCATCCGCCAGTTTTCGGCGCGGATGGGCAGGTCGCGAATCACCAGTCCGGCGGCGAAATTGGCGTGCGACTCCCAGTCTTCCTCGTTACAGCCGGTGTTTCCGATATGAGGATAGGTCAACGTGACGATCTGCCGGCAGTAGGAAGGATCGGTAAGGATTTCCTGATAACCGCACATCGCGGTGTTGAATACCACCTCGCCGCTGGTTTTTCCTTCGGCGCCGATGGCGTACCCGTGAAAGAGAGACCCGTCTGCCAGGGCGAGCAGCGCGGGAGTATGGTTGGGTAGCAGAGACACGAAAAGCTCCAGAAGGGTCAGTGAGGGCTCACCTGCGCTCCCGCTTTTTGCCGCTTATTTGCAAAACACGGGGGAGTAAAAGCCAGGCAGCGAGGCAAACGGAAGCGTAGAAAATACAAAGGGAGAATTCGCCCGAAAATCTCCGGGAGAAGCCCCCGGGAGGCGGAAAATATCAGCCTGAACGCGGATTTGCCCCGCAATTCTTAAACCTTTCAATTATACCGGAGCGGCTCGGCACAGGGAAGCGGAACCGGGTCGGAATTCAGCTTGCCATATATTTTATAAAATGATATTATATGAAAACATATATTTTTATTGAATTTTCATGCAAAAAATCCGGCTGCCCCCCCCGCAGATGAAGACGCAGGCAGAAAAAGCCGTGTCGTTATTGAAACTGTTGGGCAACGAAGACCGTTTGCTTTTGCTTTGCCAGCTTGCCCAGAAGGAATGCAATGTCGGGCAATTGGAAGAAGCGCTCGAAATTCGCCAGCCAACCCTGTCGCAACAATTGGGGGTGTTGCGCCTTGCCGGGTTGGTGGCGACGCGCAAGGAAGGCAAGCAGGTTTATTACCGCGTGGCCGACGAGGCGGCCATTGCCGTGATCAACACACTCTACACACTGTATTGCAACGAACCGGAGGAAAAATATGATGATTGATTGGGTGCATTTCACCTTCTGGCAATCGCTGGCAGGTGGGGCGTTGATCGGTTTGGCGGCAACGATGTTGATCCTGTTCAACGGGCAGGTTGCGGGAATCAGCGGGATCGTGGGCAAGCTGTTCGATATGAGGCAAGGTGCATGGCGCTTCGCGTTTGTCATCGGACTGTTGTTGTCGCCCTGGCTGTACCGCCTTTTTGCTGCGCTGCCCGAGGCGCAGTTCGAGTTTGGCTGGCCGCTTTATCTGGTGGCCGGTCTCACGGTTGGCCTGGGTAGCCGCCTGGGATCGGGCTGCACCAGCGGACACGGCGTCTGCGGCTTGTCGCGCTTATCGAAACGCTCGTTGGCGGCGACACTGGTTTTCATGGGAACAGGCTTTGTGACGGTGTATGTGGCCCGTCACCTGATCGGAGGATGAGATGGCACTTTTGAGCGCAGCGCTGGCAGGCGTGATTTTCGGGTTCGGCCTGCTTCTTTCCGGAATGGCAAACCCCGGCAAGGTGCAGGGCTTCCTCGATCTGGCCGGAGCCTGGGATCCTTCCCTGGCAATGGTCATGATTGGAGCCATCGCCGTCGGGCTTGTCGGGTTTGGCATCGCCAAACGCCAGGCGCATTCCCTGTTGAAGCTGCCGATGGAATTGCCTGCAGCGACTCAAATCGACCGCAAGTTGCTCACCGGCAGCGCGCTGTTCGGGATCGGCTGGGGTCTGGCCGGCATCTGCCCCGGTCCGGGGCTGGTGACCATGGCGATGGGAATTCCGCAGGCAATCGTCTTTGTCGTTGCAATGCTGGCCGGCATGCAGTTACTTCGTTTTATTCAAAAGTGAAAGGGAGAAAATCAATGAGCAGAAAGCTGGTAATCGTAGGCGGCGTCGCCGGTGGCGCATCGGCGGCGGCGCGGGCAAGGCGCTTGAGTGAAACGGCGGAAATCGTCGTGCTGGAACGCGGCCCCTATGTGTCCTTTGCCAACTGCGGCCTGCCCTATCACGTTGGCGGCGAGATTGCGGATCGCAATGCGCTGCTGCTGCATACGCCGGATTCCCTGCGCGCCTGGTTCAATATCGACACGCGGCTACAGCATGAGGTCATGTCGATCAATCGCGCGGCGAAGACGGTGACGGTACGGGATCACTGTGCCGGACGGGAATACACCGAAAGTTACGATAACCTGATCCTCGCTCCCGGCGCGACGCCGATTCGCCCGCCCCTGCCGGGGATCGACGATCCGCGCGTGCTGACATTGCGCAATATTCCCGATATGGACCGGATGCTCGAAGCGCTGGATTCCCGGGTACGCCGGGTATGTGTCGCCGGCGCCGGGTTTATCGGGCTGGAAATGATCGAGGCGCTGCGGCACAGGGATCTGGAAGTCGTATTGATCGAGCGCGACCCGCAGATACTGGCGCCGCTGGACGCGGAAATGACCGCGCCCCTGCTCGAAACACTGCAAAGACACCAGGTGAAGCTGCACATCGGGGACGGTCTGGCCGCCATCGAGCCGGGCCCGCAGTTGCAGTTGCTGCTCTCTTCCGGCGCCCGGATCGAAACCGATGTGCTGGTGCTGTCGATCGGGGTTCGCCCGGAAAACAGACTGGCGCAGGATGCCGGGCTGACATTGGGCGTGGGCGGCTCGATTGCCGTCAACGAACAGCAACAGACTTCCGATCCGGCGATTTACGCGGTCGGCGATGCGGTACAGGTCAAACATGTCGTCAGCGGCAATCCCGCTATCCTGCCCCTGGCGGGTCCGGCCAACCGGCAAGGGCGGATCGCGGCCGATGCCATTTTCGGCAGGCCCTCCGCATATCGAGGCTCGCAGGGAACGGCCATCTGCAAATTGTTCGGGATGACGGCAGGGGCCACAGGCTTGAACGAGAAGGCGCTCAAGGCGTCCAACACGCCTTATCGCAAGATCTATATCCATCCCAATCACCATGCCGGTTATTACCCCGGCGCGAAACAGCTCCACATAAAATTGCTGTTCTCCGAAGAGTCGGGGCGCGTGCTCGGCGCGCAGGTTGTCGGCGAAAAGGGCGTGGATAAACGGCTCGATGTGCTGGCAACCGCGATTCAGGCGCAAATGAGCGTCGATGACCTGGCCGAAATGGAACTGGCTTACGCGCCGCCCTACGGCTCCGCCAAGGACCCGGTCAACCTCGCCGGAATGGTCGCGCAGAATCTTCTGGCCGGACTTTCCTCGCTCATCGACCCGGAAGAACTCGATGCCGCGTTATCGGCCGGGGCAAGCCTGGTCGACCTTCGCCAGCCCGAGGAATTGCGCCAGGGCCATATTCCCGGCGCGAAGAACCTGCCGATGCAACAATTGCGCGAGCAGGCATCGTTTCCAAAGGATGTGCCATTGATCGTCTATTGCCAGATCGGATTGCGCGGCTATGTCGGGCAGCGCCTCCTGCAGCAGCGGGGATGGTCGGTGCGCAATCTGAACGGCGGATTCCGTACCTGGAAGATGATGCAGACTGCCAGGGCGCTTTCATCCCGGTCTTGAAGTGAAAACGCAGCGACTGTTCAAGAATGCCTTGAACAGTCGCTGCGCCATGTGCATTTGCGGATTCGGGCGGTTGGCTGTTTGTTATTTGACAGGGGCAGCAGCGCCTTGCTCCGCTTCGCAGGGGCCGAGCCATTTTGCGTTCAGCAATACGTAGGATTCCTTGATGCCGTCGATCGGGGGATCGTATTTGATCCTGATTTCGCCGGTGTAGCGGTTGTCGAAATCGCCGTTGAATTCAACGTGTGTGGTTACGGTGCTGACATCGAAACGGCAGACGGAATCGGCGTTGAGCTTGCCGTTTTCAAAATTTTCGTTATTGCGGGTGCATTTTGTGTTGTCCGGAACCGGGTCGGCGAACTTGTCGTTTGCCGAATCAATGCACTGTTTCGATTTTTCGGTCGATGTTTCTGCGCCGGACTGGATCACGGTATTGACCTCCCACAACCCGGATTTGCGCTTCGGCATGTCGGCTGCGACGACGGAGAAGCTAAGAAAAGACAAAGCAGCAAGGCTTGCAAGGGCGGCACGAGAACAGATCATGAGGATTCTCCCGGATCGAGGGTGGATAAGGGTGCGAAGGCAGGAGGATTGAAGCGCTCGCAGATCAAATTCCAATTTTGGGGTTTATCGAAAACCCTTCATTTTCCAATATTAGCACAAGCAATTGTTTTTTTAATCTGGAATGGAATCTCTTGGGATGTCTCACGGGCCGACGAGTGAAAAAGCAGGGATCCGTGATAAATTTTCTAAATTACTTAAATAATATGTCACTACAGTAATGATGTTCAGCAAATAATTCTTTATTCTAATTTAGAAAATAATAAAAAAAACAACGCCTTTCGCCTATCCAAGGAAAAGCGCTGTTTATCGCCAGGGTTTTATTTCGCGGTAGCGCCGCTGGACGGCGCAATGATGCGCCCCAGGCACGTCAATACGTTGTCGCTGGCCTCTTCCATGCGTTGCAGTGCGAGGACTCCGTCGGAAATGCGCTTTTCGTAGAAGGCTTCCAGCGCTTCCTTGCCGTGCCGGTGTACCGCCTGGTGCGGTGCTTCCATCGCGGAGAAAGCGTCGAATTTGGAAAAATTGCGTTGCCCTTCGCCCTGGTAATACCATTTGCCAAGGCGACACGAGCTGCTGTCAGCGATATCTTCGGATCTCTTGTCCGAGATGCCGATGAAAACCTTATAGACTTCGAATTTGAATACCAGATGGTCGAATTTCGCCAGTTCGACGAAGCTGTGTAGCGCCACCTCTTTGACCGACTCTCCGAGATGGTGCGACACCGAGGCGATACTCTGCATGTTTTTCGTCATCTCCGTGCTGTCCTTGCCGAGATTGTCGGCGTTGCCCGCGAGCCCCTCCATCCCTGTAAGAGTGTTGGAGGTATCGCCCTGAATGGCGCCTACCAGCCTGGAAATCTCGCTGGTCGCCGTAGTCGTGCGTTCCGCGAGCTTGCGCACCTCGTCGGCGACGACTGCGAAGCCGCGCCCCGATTCTCCCGCGCGCGCGGCCTCGATGGCGGCGTTGAGCGCAAGCAGATTGGTCTGGTCGGCAATTTCCTTGATCAGGTTGACGATGTTGCCGATTTGCTCGGTGCGGCTATTGAGTCCTCGCACTTGCTGCATCATCGCCCGGGCGCCTTCGGAAAGCCGCATGATGTCTTGCGAGATGCGCTGGATTTCCGTCTGGCAGGCAAGGGTGATGCTCTCCGCGTTTGTAACTTCGGTTCTGTCCTCATTGAGATCATCGACCATGGATGCGAGAGAGTTTTGAGATTCCTCCAAGGTATTCCCAAAAAGCGACATGTTTTTCAACACTCGTTCCCTGTTGTGCGCGGATTCGATAGCATGTTCGGTTTCTTTGCGCAATTGTTCGAGACTGTATTCCGCATTCGAGAGACGCTCCTCCAGGGCGTGTTTCTCCGTTTCAAGAATGCTGACTTTTCGCTCCAGCTCGATTTCGCGAGCATTTGATCCAAATAAGCCCATGATTTTCCTCCGCCAGGTTTTTCGATGGTTCGGCAGTTTCTGTATGTCCGGGGCGCTCTTTGGCGCCCGCGCAGCCATTGTCCCGCCGATTCCGAAACGAATGGCGAGATTTTTCGCTACAAGTGATTAAGAAGTGCACAAAAGTGCACAATTCCTCATTAATGCGACATTCCCGGCATGATGCCTTTCATGCCCCGCATCATTTTTGCCAGTCCACCCTTGGCAAAATGCTTCATGACTTTCTGCGTCTGCTCGAATTGCCGCAACAGGCGGTTAACTTCCTGTACCTGGACACCGGCGCCAGCGGCGATGCGCCGCTTGCGGCTGGCCTTGATCAGCTCCGGCCTGGCGCGTTCGGAGGGAGTCATCGAATTGATAATGCCTTCGATACGGCGCACCATCTTGTCTTCCATTCCCGCCGGAAGATGGCCTGCCGCCTGCGCAAAGCTGGCCGGGAGTTTGTCGATGAAGGAAGTCATCCCGCCCATCTTGCGCATTTGCACAATCTGTTCCCTGAAATCGTTGAAGTCGAAGCCCTTGCCGGTTTTGAGTTTTTTGGCAAATGCCTTCGCCTTTTCCTCGTCGACGCTTTTTCGCGCTTCCTCGATCAACGAAAGGACGTCGCCCATCCCGAGAATCCGCGAGGCCATCCGTTCGGGGTGGAAGGGTTCCAGACCGTCCAGTTTTTCGCCAACGCCCGCGAATTTCAAGGGTTTGCCGGTCACTTGGCGCACCGACAATGCGGCGCCGCCACGCGCGTCGCCGTCGAGCTTGGTCAGGATGACTCCGGTCAAGGGCAGCGCCTCGTTGAACGCGCGGGCCGTGTTGACGGCATCCTGCCCGAGCATGGCATCGACGATGAACAGGGTTTCGATCGGATCCAACGCCGCATGAAGCTCCGAAATTTCCCGCATCATCGCTTCGTCGATCGCCAGCCGTCCGGCGGTGTCGACCAGCAGCACATCGTGGTAGTGACGCTTGGCCCATTCACGCGCTGCCTGCGCAATGGCAACAGGGGCGTCATTGGTCTCGGAAGGAAAGAAGTCAGCGCCCGCTTGCACTGAAACTGCCTGCAACTGGGCAATAGCCGCAGGACGATAGATGTCGCAACTGACCACCAGGACTTTCTTTTTTTGTTTTTCCTTCAGAAATTTGGCCAGCTTGCCGACCGTCGTGGTTTTACCGGCGCCCTGCAATCCCGCCATCAGGATTACTGCTGGCGGTTGCGTCGCCAGGTTCAGGCCGGCGTGGACTTCTCCCATCAGGCGCGTCAATTCGCGGTGTACAACGCCGATCAGCGCCTGACCGGGCGAGAGCGATCCGAGGACTTCCTCCCCGACAGCCTTTTCCTTGACCGCAGCGATAAAATCCTTGACGACTGGCAGCGCGACATCGGCTTCGAGCAGCGCCAACCGCACTTCGCGTAGCGCCTCCGCGATATTGCTTTCGGTCAGGCGCGCTTCGCCCTTGAGTGTTTTTACGACGCGCGCCAGGCGCTGGGTCAGGTTGTCGAGCATGGTTTTTTCCGCTTGATGATAGACTTGTAAAAATACCGGGTATTCTACTGTACCTCATGCCCTCCACTGCCTTCCCCCTCGTGCCCCATATCTTGGCGGCCGTTTCGTATATCCTTCTCGCTTTTCATTTCTGGCGCACCCGCTGGCACGAATCGGACCAGCCTGTGGCTGCGCCAATGCTCGCGTGGGAACGCGGCCTGCTCGGCGGCGTACTGGGGGTGCACGGTATCGGCCTTTACATTGGCTTGTTCGGCAATATCGGAGAAATGCGTTTTTCCTTTGCGCTGGCGCTTTCGCTGATGCTCTGGCTGGCAGTGCTTATTTATTGGCTGGAAAGCTTCCATTCGCGCATGGAAGGATTGCAGCCGATGGTTTTGCCGCTTGCCGCCTGTTGCGCAGCGCTGCCGATACTCTTCTCCCAGGTGCGCATCATCACTCATGCCGGGGCATGGGGATTCAAGCTGCATTTTTTTGCCGCGATGCTCGCCTACAGTTTGTTTACGCTATCGGCGCTGCATGCCATTTTTATGGCATATACCGAACGCAAATTGCATCAGCGCGTATTCACCAAGGGACTAGCCAGCCTGCCGCCCTTGTTGACCATGGAAAACCTGCTTTTCCGGATGATTTTCGTGGCTTTTCTCTTTCTTACGGGAACGCTCGCCAGCGGAGTGCTCTATTCCGAAGAGATTTACAACAAGGCATTTTCTTTCGATCACAAAACCCTTTTCGCTTTTGCTTCCTGGGGGATTTTCGCAGTCTTGCTGGTCGGGCGCCATGCCCGTGGCTGGCGAGGACGCACCGCGTTGCGCTGGACGATGACGGGATTCATGATGCTTCTCCTGGCCTATGTGGGAAGCCGCTTTGTTGCCGAAGCAATTCTGGGTCGCACCTGAACGATGCCTCCGGATATCATGCTGTTTGCAGTCTGTGGCGTATTGCTGCTGGGCCTTGCCGGCCTGGGGATCTTGGCTGCAAGCGCACTGGACAATCTGGATCGCCATCGCCTCCGCTATTTGCTGCGCGACGGGAAATGCCGCGTCTTGCGGCGAATATTGCTGGAACGACCGGGATCCTGGCAACGCTTCATCAGCTGCTTCTGGCTGCTCTCTGTTGCCGCTGCTGTAGTCTTCTTCGTTGTTGTCATGTCCGGTTTCGGCAGGGAGCTTTCGGGCACGGTGCTTGCTGTCTTCTGTTCTCTGTTCGTCCTGTTCGAAGTCGTTTGCAGGGAACTAGGCGTGCGCTATGCGTATCGTATTGCAGGAGGATTGATTCCGGTGCTGGCGACTGGCGCCAGGCTTTTTGCTTCCCGGAAAAATAATGCTGATGCCATTTTCTCGAAAGAGGGGGTGTTTGAATCGCCCGCCTTCAGGGCCTCCGATCTGGAAGGAATATGTGTCGAAGATGTCATGACGCCGCGTGCTGCCATCGAGGCGATCGACCTGGCCGCGCCTTGGGACGATGTCCGTGCTCGCCTCATCAATGCTTATCATTCCTTTGTGCCGGTGTACCGCGACGATCTAGGCAATCTCGCTGGAATCCTGCATATGCAGCGCGTCGTGGCGCCAGCCTTGCGAGGGGATCTGTCGGAAGAGGCCCTGAGCGGCCTGTTGCAGGCGCCTTACTTCATTCCGGCCAATACCGAACTTTTACACCAGATCCGCTTTTTCCAGGAAAACCGGCAACGTCTGGGGTTGGTCATCGACGAATACGGGGAAATTCTCGGCTTGATTAGCCTGGAAGATATTGCCGCAGAGATTTCCCGGGTGGTTGTGATCCCGTCAGCATCGTCCGGGAAGAGCGGATGGAGCGACGATGGCATGGCGTTGGTCGATGGCGCCAGAACCCTTCGGGAAATCAACCGGGAATTCGGCCTCAATTTTCCGCTCGACGGGCCGAAGACCCTGAATGGACTGATTCTCGAATATTTCCAGGATATTCCGGAGGCAGGCGTTAGCCTGAAAATTGGAAGCATTGCCGTTGAAATTGTGCAAACACAGGATAAAAGCGTGAAAATTGCCCGCATTGCCCGCCCTCCCGATTAAAAGGCGTTTCGTTTTTTGCTGCATCGGCACATGATTTCTCCGTTTGGCGCCTTTCTGTCTCTCCCATTATCTTTACAAAAATGCCACTGCGTTGCATTATTATTGGATTCAGGCAAAGCAGTTAACTTGAGTGCATTCCTTTATCTCCCTGTTTCTATTTACCCATGTTGAACCAGCAAGTCTTCCGGTAATTCACGCGGCATAATGGACGATACCAATCAAACACCTCAGGTTTCAGGGCTGGCGCGTGCACTGGTGCAGGCCGGATTGTTCAAGGAAGCTGAAATAGGCGCCTTGCTTACGCTGGCGGCCAACAACGAGACCAGTTTCATTGCCCAACTGTTGCTGACGAAAAAGATGACAGCGCTGGAGGTTGCGCGCTTTGCTGCCAAATCCTTTTTTTGTCCGCTTCTGGATCTCGACGCTTACGATGAATCCTTTTTGCCGGTACAGGTTGTTGACCGCCGGATCATCCACGCGCACAAGATCATTCCCCTGTATCAGCGCGGCAATCGTCTTTCGGTGGCGATTTCTGATCCGACCAACCAGCGGGCGCTCGATGAAGTCCGTTTCCAGACCGGCCTTGCCGCCGATCCAGTGGTCGTCGAAGAACCCAAGCTGCTGCCGCTGGTCGCAAAATATTCGGCAGGCGCCGAAGATGCTCTCAAGGGGTTTACCGACGAGGATCTCGATCTCGAGCTTTCATCGGGTGAGACTGCTTCGTCAGAAGAGGGTACCGAAGTAGACGATGCCCCGATCGTCAAATTCGTCCATAAGATGCTGATCGACGCGATCAACGATGGCGCCTCCGACATCCATTTTGAACCTTACGAAAAATTCTATCGGGTACGTTTCCGTACCGACGGTATTTTGCGCGAGGTTACCAACGTACCGCTGTTGCTGAAGGAAAAAATCGCTTCCCGCCTGAAGGTGGTATCGCGGCTCAACATTGCGGAAAAGCGTGTTCCGCAGGATGGCCGGATGAGGCTGGCAGTATCGAAAAGCCGCGTCATCGATTTTCGCGTAAGCACATTGCCGACATTGCACGGTGAGAAAATCGTTCTGCGGATCCTCGATCCGGCTTCGGCCACCCTGGGTATCGATGCCCTTGGGTACGACCCCGAACAGAAGGAATTGCTCCTCGAAGCCATCAAACGTCCTTACGGCATGGTGCTGGTGACCGGCCCGACCGGATCCGGAAAGACGGTTTCGCTGTATTCCTGTCTCAATATCCTCAACGCTCCGGGCGTCAATATTTCGACGGCAGAAGATCCTGCGGAAATCAATCTTGCCGGCATCAACCAGGTCAATGTCGACGACCGTGCCGGTCTCACGTTCGCCTCGGCGCTCAGGGCCTTTCTGAGACAGGATCCGGACATCATCATGGTCGGGGAAATCCGTGACCTGGAAACGGCAGAAATTTCGATCAAGGCCGCGCAAACCGGCCACATGGTGCTTTCAACGCTACATACGAACGATGCGCCGCAAACGCTGACGCGCCTCATGAACATGGGGATTCCGACCTTCAACATCGCTTCCAGCATCCTCCTGATCACGGCGCAGCGCCTGGCGCGGCGGCTGTGTTCCTGCAAGATACCGATCGAGGCGCCGACGGAGTCGTTGTTCAACGCAGGATTCGTCGAAGAGGATTTCGACGAGCCCTGGACGTTATACGGACCGAATCCGGAAGGGTGTGAAGTTTGCAAGGGGTCGGGTTACAAGGGGCGGCTCGGAATCTATCAGGTAATGCCGGTCTCGGAAGAAATTCAGCGTATCATCATGGCAAACGGTACAGCCTTGGATATTTCGGAACAGGCGATGCGCGAGGGTGTCAGGGATCTGAGACAGGCAGGTTTGCTCAAGGTCAGGCAGGGACTGACCTCTCTTGACGAAGTGTTATCGACCACCAACCAATAAAACCCATTCTATGACGGAGGCATAATGGCGACTCAGGCACGAACTGCCGTAGCAAGAAAACCGGCAAGAACCTCTTCCGCAAACAAGGATCAGCTTTATCTTTGGGAAGGAAAAGGCAAGGATGGGAAGATCATTCGCGGCGAATTGCGTGCGCAAAGCGAGGCTCTGGTCAATACAACACTCCGCCGGCAGGGAATTGCCGTCCGTAAGGTCACCCGGCAAAAACTGAAACGCGGTGGCAAGATCAAGGAAAAGGACGTCGCCTATTTCACCCGCCAGATGGCGACGATGATGAGGGCCGGAGTACCCTTGTTGCAATCCTTCGACATCGTTGGGCGCGGGCACTCGAATCCGGCGATGGCCCGGCTGCTTCTGGAAATCAAGGCAGATGTCGAAACCGGAACCTCGCTCTCGCAAGCCTTCCGCAAATACCCTCTGTATTTTGATTCGCTGTACTGCAATCTGGTCGGCGCTGGCGAACAGGCCGGTATTCTTGATACGCTGCTTGATCGCCTGGCAACATACAAGGAAAAAATCTTGGCCTTGAAGAGCCTGATCAAAAAGGCGATGTTCTATCCGGTTTCCGTCATCATTGTGGCGATCATCGTGACCATCGTCATCATGCTGTTCGTCATTCCGGTGTTCAAGCAGGTATTTACCAGTTTTGGCGCCGATTTGCCGGCCTTGACGCTCGCGGTAATTGCCGCGTCCGATTTTTTTGTTGCCCATTGGTGGTGGGGCTTGCCTTTGGCGATTGGATCCGTCGTCGGGTTTTTCTATGCCTGGAAGCGCTCCGAGAAAATGCAGATGGCAATGGATCGTTTCTTGTTGCGTATCCCCGTTTTTGGCCCGTTGATCAGAAAATCCGTCATTGCCCGCTGGTGCCGCACGCTCTCGACAATGTTCTCTTCCGGGGTGCCACTTGTCGAATCGCTTGAATCGGTAGGTGGTGCAGCCGGCAACTACGTCTATAAGGCGGGTACGCAGCGAATCCAAAACGAGGTCAGTACCGGTACCAGCCTCACCATCGCGATGCAGAACGTCGATCTGTTTCCGAATATGGTGGTGCAGATGGCTTCAATTGGAGAGGAGACCGGTGAATTGGACTCGATGTTGTCCAAGGTCGCCGATTTCTTCGAACAGGAAGTCGAGGATACCGTCGGTGCGCTCTCGAGCCTGCTCGAGCCATTTATCCTGGTGTTCCTCGGTGTTCTCATCGGCACTATCGTGGTTGCGATGTATCTGCCAATCTTCAAGTTGGGTTCGGTGGTCGGCTAACCACAACCCTCCACGCAAGCTTCGTTTTCCCGGTTCCTATGCTTGATCTGCTCGCCTATCCGCCGCTGTTCGCAGCGGCGGCTTTGTTATTGGGGTTGCTTGTCGGCAGTTTCCTCAATGTTGTGATTTACCGCTTGCCGCTCATGATGGAACATGAATGGCGAAACCAGTGCGCCGAGATGCGCGGCGAACCGGTTGAAGAGGCGCCGTTTACGCTGGCCAGACCCCGCTCACGCTGCCCGGCGTGTGGACATCCCATCAGCGCGCTGGAAAATATTCCCGTGTTCAGTTGGCTGTTCCTGCGCGGACGTTGTTCTGCCTGCCGCGCATCCATTTCCTGGCGCTATCCTCTGGTCGAGGCTCTGACCGGAGTGCTGACCGCTTTTGTCGCATGGCATTTCGGATTCGGCTGGCAGGCGCTGGGCGGTTTCTTTCTGTTGTGGGCGCTGGTCGCACTGACGGTGATCGACTTCGACACCCAATTCCTGCCTGACTCGATTACGCTGCCGTTGCTGTGGCTGGGGCTGTTCCTCAACCTGTTTTCCGTTTATACCTCGCTCGAATCTGCCGTGATCGGCGCCATGGCGGGTTACCTCATTCTCTGGTCGGTGTATTGGCTATTCAAGCTGATCATGAAAAAGGAAGGGATGGGATACGGTGATTTCAAGCTCCTGGCGGCGCTGGGGGCATGGCTGGGTTGGAAAACGCTGCCGTTCATTATTTTGTGTTCTTCTTTCGTCGGCGCCATCGTGGGTATTTCGCTCATTGTCTTCGCCAGGCACGGGCGCAATGTGCCGATTCCTTTTGGCCCATACCTTGCAGTGGCCGGTTTTATTGCCCTGATCTGGGGTGAGTCGCTGACGCGAGCCTATCTTTCGACTTTCTAAGACGGGGCTCTCCTGGCCAAAGGGAGACACCAGGCTGAAGTAAATTCTCAGAAAAATCGCGTAACCCGGTGGCGTGCAAGAACTTTTCCAGCCACACATAAAAGCTGTGGATAACTTTGTGAATTTTTGCCGTGAAAAAAATCACAATCCCTGTCTTTATTGGGTTTTACCAGGGTTGTCTGAAAATTAAGCAAAGAATAATTTCTTTTAAATCAATGCGTTAGAAATCGCCCCTGATTTTTCAGGGTTTTTCCTTTTTCAGGCAAAAGCAGCAGCTCCTCTGTGCATAAGTCAAGAACCAGCTTGTGCCCGATGTTCCTTATGTAACGCGTTGTTGTTTTTCTCGCATTTTCCGGCTGTACTCCTGAACGGCGTTGACCAATGCAATGACATGTTCCGGAGGGGTGAATTGCGAGATGCCGTGGCCAAGATTGAAGACGTGTCCGGTATCGCCCGGGCCAAAATTTTCCAGTACCCGGATTGCCTCGGCAGCGATTTTTTCCGGCGCGGCAAATAGAACAGCAGGGTCGAGATTGCCCTGTAAAGTCACCCTGTCGCCAACGCGCCGGCGTGCTTCACCGATATCGATTGTCCAGTCGAGTCCGACGGCATCGCAGCCGCTTGCAGCAATCGCTTCGAGCCAGAGACCACCGCCCTTGGTAAACACGAGTGACGGAATGCGCTCGCCATCCTTTTTTCGGATCAATCCGGCGAGAATGCGTTCCATATAGGCCAGCGAAAACTCCCGGTACGCATCGGCGGACAGCGACCCACCCCAGGAATCGAAAATCATCACGGCCTGGGCGCCGGATTCGATCTGCGCGTTCAGGTAAGCCAGTACTGCGTCGGCGGTGACAGAAAGAATCCGGTGCAGCAGATCGGGGCGATCGTAAAGCATGGTCTTGATGCGCCGGTAGTCGTCGGAAGCGCCGCCCTCGATCATGTAGCAGGCAAGCGTATAAGGGCTGCCGGAAAAACCGATCAATGGCACGGAATTGTCCAGCGCGCGGCGGATTTCGGCAACGGCATCCATCACGTAACGCAAATGATCCCAAGGGTCGGGCGCGATAAGCGTGCGGATCGACCATTCCTCGGTCAGCGGCCGTTCAAATTTTGGCCCTTCTCCTTCTGCAAAATACAATCCCAGTCCCATCGCATCGGGCACGGTAAGGATGTCGGAAAACAGGATCGCCGCATCCAGCTCGTAACGCGCAAGCGGTTGCAACGTGACTTCGCAGGCGAGTGCAGGGTTTTTGCACAGGTCGAGAAAGCTTCCGGCGCGCTTGCGTGTCTGCCGGTATTCGGGCAGATAGCGTCCTGCCTGGCGCATCAACCAGATCGGCGTGTAGTCGGTCGGCTCCCTGAGAAGCGCGCGCAGAAAAGTGTCGTTACGGGGTCGAGTCACTAAAAGCTCCGTTGGAAGGCTTAAGGATACGCTGAACAAGCCGCCGCGTTGTATGCGTCTGCGGAACCAGGCGGGCTGCGGCGCACATTTGCCGCTCGACTTGTTCAGAGGATACTCAAAGGAAGCAATTATCTTCCTTTATAGAGCGATTTAGCTAGCGGGCAGGCCGGGACTTTCAAGCCACCGAAATTTCTTTCGTATGCCTGGGCGATCCGGAGCAAGAGGCAGGCACAGAAAAAACCCTGGATCGACGTGCGTGTGTGCATTGGAGGGAGTACGGCGCGCTTTCCTCGCTTGTTAAAATATGAAAGAATATTTGCAGTTCATCATTTTTCAGGTTTTCCCATGCTTGACCGTGAAGGCTACCGCCCAAACGTCGGCATTGTTTTGTGTAACGCAAAAAACGAAGTTTTCTGGGGCAAACGCATCAAAGAACATTCCTGGCAATTCCCCCAGGGTGGGATCAAGCGCGGAGAAACTCCGGAAGCTGCAATGTATCGGGAGCTTTACGAAGAAATCGGATTGCGCCCCGAGCATGTGCGCATCCTCGGACGTACCCGGGGATGGCTGCGTTACAATGTGCCGACACACTGGATCAAACGCGAATGGCGCGGCAGTTACAGGGGCCAGAAGCAGATCTGGTTTTTGTTGCGTCTACTGGGACGCGATTCCGATGTCTCGTTGCGCGCCAGCGAACATCCTGAATTCGATGCCTGGCGGTGGAACGATTACTGGGTTCCACTTGATTCGGTCATCGAATTCAAGCGCGAGGTTTATCAGCGCGCCCTGTCTGAACTGGCGCGTTATGTCAACATGGATCGGCGTTCCCCCGCAGGGGCGGATCATGCAGCACCCCGCAAGGACAGCCCTTGCCAATCATGAACACACTTCTTGCCAGAAAGTCGCGGCAGTTTGCAGGTATCGGTATTTGCTGCGGTATTTTTGCGTTCTCTTTCGGATCCGCGTTTGCCAGCGACGACGAGGAAGTGCCTTGGCAGGAAGAGGATGTCAGCTATCCGGCGCCGCCCCAGGATCAGCATTTACTGCCTTTTTACGTCAGTCCGACCACAAACAACCGGTTTCTGATCGACGAGGAGTCCTTGAGCGTGAAGGAGGACGGCGTCATCAGATATACCCTTGTCGTTATCAGTTCCGAGGGAGCGCGTAACGTCAGTTACGAAGGAATCCGCTGTGCTACGGGGGAACGGCGGATTTATGCCTTTGGCCGCTCCGATGGCGTATGGTCCAAGGCGCGCAGCAGCGCCTGGCACAGAATTCAGAAGAAAGAAATGAACCGCTATCACGATGCGTTGAATGCCGAATATTTCTGCACTCCGGGAAACAGCGTCGATAGCGTCGAGAAGGCTCGCGCCGTTCTGCGTAACGGTGGCAATTCCGAAGCGATTACACGGGTTACGCCTTGACTTCGCCAGGGGCGGCCCTGTGCGCGCCCATTCCCGGGCAAGAAAGATTTTGCGCAAGTTGTGGCGCCTCGGCGCCTGTTGGACGAGCCGCTATCCGGCCTGGGCTTTTCTCTCTTTCCGCAGGGACAAGGTAGTGAAGCTATCTTTCCGTCTCAACGGAAGAGGTATTCCCTGGTCTGAATTATTTTTGTTTTTTTCCCTTGGTCGAGAAGGGTCTTTCCTTCTGGCGCGCATGTTGCGCCGCAGCACAAAACTTGGAGATCGTTTGAGTCTTTTTCCCTATATTTTTTAAGGGAATTTTCCTGAAATGATTCTCTCCCAAGGAATTCCCCACTTTGCGGATTGTTTACGGGGCGGCAAATAAAATGTGCCTCTGGACTGGCCAAATAAAAATCTGGTGCGGCGCACAAAAAAATCTTGCTTTTTGGCTTAAAGATGTTCATAATGTGTGCAATACAAATTTTCAAAACCGTACTGGCGTAATTTGTTCTTTTGAAGCAACTTCATCGGTTCAAGCGGTTTGTTTCACGAGTTTTGAAAATTTATGGTTGTCTCCTCCACCCTCCTCCTTTGGTGTGGATTCAGCGCGACTCTTGCAGAGTCGCGCTTTTTTTTGTGCGTTATGAGTAGCGCCTCCGCTTTTGTGCTGTGGCGATGAGGCTGTTGGATTTCTGCCGCTCCATGCGGCGGCAGCGCCGGGTTACGGCAACACGATCAAGATATCCGGGGAATTTTCCCGAAGAATTTTCGGGTGTCTGAAGAAAAAATGAAGCTGGCCGATAAGCCGGGTTCTGTCGTAGGCAACCATTCCTCTAGGCGGCGCGTTGCCGCGCCGCTCAAGCGGCCTACCCGAAAGCGGCGCGAGCCACGCCGATGCTTTCCTATTTGGCCTTGCTCCGAATGGGGTTTAGCGTGCCGTCCGTGTTGCCACGTCCGCGGTGAGCTCTTACCTCGCCGTTTCACCCTTGCCTGATCTCGCCGCAAACATCGCGTAAAGAGCCATCGGCGGTCTGTTCTCTGTGCCACTTTCCATCGCCTCGCGGCGTCCGGCCGTTAACCGGCATCCTGCTCTGTGGAGCCCGGACTTTCCTCCCGGAGCGCCGCGAGAACAGCGCCCCCGGCGGTTGCCTGGCCAGCTTCGGAAGCGATTATACCGGCATACGGGGGGATTTTTCCTAACGGCTGTCTGTCGCCTTTGCTGGAGCAGAACCCGTCGAGGCCCCAGCAGGTTCCGTCACGGGTGTCGGGGCGGGTTCGGGGACAAAAGCCAGTTTGCCGGAGACTTGCCGGAACGATCCCACCATACGCCCAAGGCCGCCGGGCGGATCCTCTTCGAGTTCCCGAAATCCTTCGCAGGTCTGCGTTTCGGTCAGATAAAGCGTATTTCCCTGACGCAGCACATAAGTGCCGCTGCCCGGCTGCCAGAGTTCGACCTTGAAGCCCTTGATTGCCGCAGGGTGCATTTCATGCCTGCGCTGGCATTCCGGCAGCCTCGATACGACAACGGCGACTTCCACCGTTTTTTGCCAGAACCAAGCCTGATCCCGGGAAAGCACCAGGGCCTGTTCGCGGCCGTTGGCCTGATACGAGGCCCTGTCGTTGATACAGCCGGAAAGCAGAAGCGCGGACAGGGCAAGCAGGGACAAGCGCAGAAGTGCTGAAGAAAATACGGGCGGGCGACGCATATCGGCTCCTCAGGACAGATCGTTGTCGACGAAACTCCAGTTCAGGCTTTCTCCGGCGCGCAGCGGCACCAATGCCTCGTTTTCACCATAAGCATAGGACTCGGGCACACGCGATTCCTGGCGCCGCAGGGTCACACGATCGCGATTGCGCGGCAGGCGATAAAAGTCCGCGCCATGAAACGCGGCAAAGGCTTCCAGAGTTTCCAGCGCGCCAGCCTGTTCAAACGCTTCCGCATAAAGCTCGAGCGCCTGTCCGCCGGTATAGCAACCGGCGCAGCCGCAGGCGGCTTCCTTTGCGCGGCGCGCGTGCGGCGCGGAATCCGTGCCGAGAAAGAATTTTGGATTGCCGGAGGTCGCTGCCCGAATCAGCGCTTGCCGGTGCGATTCGCGTTTCAGCACTGGCAGGCAATACCAATGCGGGCGCACGCCGCCCAGAAAGATAGCGTTTCGGTTGTACAGCAAATGATGCGCCGTGATCGTCGCCGCAACGTTTGCCGGCGCAGAGACGACAAAAGCGGCAGCCTCTGCCGTCGTAATGTGCTCCATGACCACGCGCAGCGCCGGGTAGCGGCCCAGCGTCGGGGCAAGTACACGCTCGATGAAAACGGCTTCGCGATCAAAAAGATCGACTTCCGGATCGGTGACTTCGCCATGTACGAGCAGCGGCAATCCCGATTTTTCCATTTCCGCCAGCGTGGCGGCGCATCGGGCCAGATTGGTCACGCCGGCATCGGAGTGCGTCGTCGCTCCAGCGGGGTAGAGCTTGACGGCATGAACGAATCCGGAATCGACGGCGCGGCGAATTTCATCCGGCGGCGTATGGTCGGTCAGATAAAGCGTCATCAACGGCGTAAAGGACATTCCTTCCGGCAATGCCGCGAGAATGCGCTCCCGGTACGCTTCGGCCAGGGCGACGGTCGTCACCGGCGGTTGCAGATTCGGCATCACGATCGCCCGCCCGAATTGCCGTGCCGTATGCGCCAATACCGTGCGCAGCAACGCGCCGTCGCGCAAATGCACATGCCAGTCGTCGGGACGGGTCAGTGTAATGGCATTTGAAGGAAGCATGAAGGTCGGCGAAAGCGTCCGGGGGGAAAGTTCCCAATGCTTCGATTATAACGATTCCCCCAAAGCCCTGATGTTTTGGCGGAAACAGATTCTCCGGACGGCAACAGGCTTGAGATTCTCGCTCAATTTTCTAAATTTGTTTAAATAATGTTTTGCTACTGTAGTGAGTCTTATAAAAGAATTATTTAAACAGATTTAGAAAATTATTTGCTATTCGGCGCATGCCGGAGGAGGCGCGATCCGTTCGATCCGTTGCAAACTCACTGCGGGCAACCACGCGGCGGCGGTGCCGTGGCCGGGGATTTCGATTTCCGGGGCGATTTCGGTGAGCGGGAGGAGGACGAAAGCGCGCAAGTGGAGGCGGGGGTGCGGCAGGACGAGGCGCGGGGTGTTGCAGCGGTGTTCGCCGTAGAGGAGGAGGTCGAGGTCGAGGGGGCGCGGGGCGTGGATGCCCTGGCTGTGTTGGCGGCCTTGCGCGGCTTCCTGCGCGAGCAGGTGTTCGAGGAGTTCCGGCGGCGGCAGCGCGGACTCAAGGGCGGCGACGGCGTTGATGAAATCCGGTTGTTCCGGGGACTCAGCGGAAACGACCGGGGCGCTGCGGTAGAAGGAGGAAACCGGGCCGAGCCTCGAAGAGGGCAACGCGGCGAGCGCGGCGAGCGCAGTCTGGAGTTGTGCGAGGGGGTTGTCGAGATTCGAGCCGAGCGCGATGTAGGCGGTGTTCATCGCGCCTCCCGCATTCAGCCTTGCGCCGCGCCGTCGCTGGCGGGGGACGCGCCGCGCTTTTTTCCGCCTCCACGGCGGCGGCGTTTCTTGCCCTGCGCCGGGAGCAGCATTTCGGCGCGCGCCGGGCCATCGGCGTCGAGGAAATCGTTCCACCAGTGCGCCAGTTCGGATGGGATTTCTTCGGCTTCGGCGCGCAGCAGCAGGAAATCGTAGGCGGCCTTGAAGCGCGGTTGCGTGAGCAGCGCGTAGGGTTTTTGGCCGGAGCGGCTTTCAAAACGCGGCTGCAATGCCCAGAGTTCCTTGATGTCCCCGGCGATGCGGCGGGTGATCGCAAGTTTTTCCGCCTGGGCGTCGAGCACTTGTTCCATGGCCATGAAGAGCGCCGGAATGGGTTTGGGCGGCGGCCAGTCGGGATTTTCCGGGTGGACGGCGCGGGTTCGTTCCCACTGCCGCAGTACCTGTCCCCAAAGGAGCGCCGCGAACAGGAAGCCCGGCGAGACGGGCTTGCCTTCGCGGACGCGGCGGTCGGTGTTTTCGAGCGCCAGCGTGATGAAACGGGCGCCGCCGGGGTCGTCGAGAATGGCGTCGAGCACTGGCAGCAGCCCGGTGTGCAGGCCGGCGTCGCGCAATTCGTGCAGGCATTTGAGCGCGTGGCCGGAGGTCAGCAGCTTGATCATTTCGTCGAAGAGCCGCGCGCCGGGGACGTTTTCGATCAGGTCGGCCATGTCGCGGATCGGACGCCGCGCCGCCGGGTCGATGACGAGTCCGAGCTTGGCCGCGAGCCGCACGGCGCGCAACATGCGCACCGGGTCTTCGCGATAGCGGACGCGCGGTTCGCCGATGACGCGCAGGGTTTTCTGCTTGAGGTCGGCGACGCCGTGGTGGTAATCGACGATGTTTTCCGTCGCGGGATCGTAGTAGAGGGCGTTGACGGTGAAGTCGCGCCGCGCCGCGTCTTCTTCCTGGCTGCCGAAGATGTTGTCGCAAAGAACGCGGCCATGCTCGTCGGTGGGAGCGTCTTCGTCGTGCCTGGAGCGGAAGGTGGAAACTTCGACGGTTTCCGCGCCCTGCATGACATGGACGATGCGGAAACGCCGCCCGATGATGCGGGAACGGCGGAAGAGGCGGCGCACTTCTTCCGGCGTCGCGTCGGTGGCGACATCGTAGTCTTTCGGGGCTTGCCCGATCAGCAGGTCGCGCACCGCGCCGCCCACGATGAAGGCGTGGAATCCGGCATCCTGCAAGCTTTCGCAGATGCGGCGGCTGGCGTTGGATACGCGCTCGCGGGTGATGCCGTGAATGGAAACCGGAATCAGCGCCGGCGGACGGGAAGCGGAGGACGCTTTCCTGCTGAAAATGCGGGTGATGAGTTTACGGATCATTGGGATTTATCGGTTCTCGCGCCGGAGGCGGCTTCGCGCAGCGACAGGACCGGCCAGCCGGAGGCTTCGGCAATCGAGCGCAGGGCGGAATCGGGGTCGACGGCGACGGGATGATCGACATGGCGCAGCAGCGGCAAATCGTTTTGCGAATCGCTGTAGAACCAGGTTTCGGCAAAGCTGCCCCAATACAGGCCAAGGGTTTCCAGCCAGGCGGTGACGCGCGCGACCTTGCCTTCCCGGAAGGCCGGGGCGCCGCGAGGCTTTCCGCTGAACGTACCGCCAACTCCGCCGCGCTCACCGTCTGCCAGCGCCGGAATGGTCGCAATCAGGTGCTCGAAGCCGAATTCGCGCGCGATCGGGCCGGTGACGAAACTGTTGGTAGCGGTGACGAGGGCGCACAACGCGCCCGCTTCCCGGTGCGAACGCAGCAGCGCCCGCGCCGGTTCCGTGATGATCGGACGAATCCGCGTGGCGACGAATTCGCCCACCCAGGCATCGAGCTGCGCGCGCGGAAAGCGCGTCAAGGGTTCCAACTGGAATTCGAGGAATTCGTCGATATCGAGCTTTCCGGCCTGGTATTGGCGGAAGAACTCCAGGTTCTTCGCTTCGTGCGTTTGCGCGTCGAGCACTCCCTGCGCAATCAGGAATTGCCCCCATTCAAAATCGGAATCGCCGGCAAGCAGCGTATTGTCGAGGTCGAACAGGGCCAGTTGGGGGAGGGAAGCAGTCATCGGTTTTCCTGGACGAAAAGGGGAGCAAGCACTTCGCGCAGCAAGGGCAATGTGACCGGGCGTTTGCGCTCCAGCGAATAATGGTCGATCGCGGCGACGAGCGCCGAGAGGGAAGGCATGTCGCGCGGAGCGCGGGTCAGCAGGTAATGCAGCGCCGGTTCCGACAATTCAAGCCCGCGCGCGGCAGCCTGCGTTTTGAGCGCGTTCATCTTTTCATCGTCCGAAAGCGGAAGCAGCCGGTAGATCAGCCCGGAACCGAGGCGGGTGCGCAAATCCTCGCGCAGCTTCAGGCGCAGCGGCGGCTGCCGCGCCGCCGCGAGCAGGGAGCAATCTTCCCCGGCGCGCAAGCGGTTGAAATGATGAAACAACGCGATTTGCCCCGCCTCGTCGAGATGTTCGACATGATCGACGAGCAGCCGAATCCGCCGCGCATCCAAGGGCAAATCGAGCGCGGCAAGGCCGGGATCGTGCCGCGCGTCGTGGTAGATCAAAGAGAAATCCGAATGCGCATCGTCCGCCGCAGAAGCGCGCAGCAGATGCGTCTTGCCCGCGCCGGCGTCGCCCCAAAGGAAAAACGCGAATTCCCCGCCGCCTTCCGCTGCCTCCCGCCCGCGCCAGCACGCGAGCGCGGCCAGCGCCTCGGCGTTCGGGCCGACGACGAAATCGGCCAGGGTCGGCGGATGCTCAAGCATCAATTGGAGAATCAGTTGGCGCATTGCAACAGCGGGAAATCGCGGCGGGAAGGTTTGGTAGAATCAAAAGCTCTCTGGCGCTGGTCGGGACCGGATCGTCACCCTCGGCTCTTCGCCTTCCCAGCGTCTCATGCCCAGAGCCTTGAAAGCCCCGCATTCTATCACCCGCGCCGCAAACGGACACCGCGATGAATTCCGACTCTTCACCCATTTTTCCTCCTCCTTCCCCTCTTTCCTACCGTGACGCCGGAGTCGACATCGACGCGGGCGACGCGCTCGTCGAACGGATCAAGCCGCTGGCGCGGCGAACCCTGCGCGAAGGCGTGCTCGGCGGCATCGGCGGCTTTGGCGCGCTGTTTGAAATCCCCAAGCGCTACCGCGCCCCGGTGCTCGTCTCCGGCACCGATGGCGTGGGCACCAAGCTGAAACTCGCCTTTGATCTGAAGCGGCACGACACCGTCGGCATCGACCTGGTGGCGATGAGCGTCAACGACATCCTGGTGCAGGGCGCCGAGCCGCTTTTCTTCCTCGACTACTTCGCCTGCGGCAAGCTCGATGTCGATACCGCCGCCGCCGTCGTCTCCGGCATCGCCCGAGGCTGCGAACTCGCCGGTTGCGCGCTGATCGGCGGCGAAACGGCGGAAATGCCGGGGATGTATCCCGAAGGGGAATACGATCTGGCCGGATTCGCCGTCGGCGTCGTCGAAAAGGACGCGATCCTGAGCGGCGCGGACATCGCCCCCGGCGACGCGGTCATCGGCCTGGCTTCCAGCGGCGCGCACTCGAACGGCTACTCGCTCCTCAGAAAAATCGTCGCCCGCGCCCGCCCGGAACTGGATGCGCCCTTCGACGGCGGCAAAAGCTTCGCGGACGCCTTGATGGCCCCGACGCGAATCTATGTAAAACCGCTGCTCGCCCTGCTTTCGGCCTTGCCGGTCAAGGGCATGGCGCATATCACCGGCGGCGGCCTCACCGAAAATGTGCCGCGCATCCTGCCCGCCGGAGTCCAGGCCGTACTGCGCCGCCAATCCTGGACCCGCCCGCCGCTCTTCGACTGGCTGCAACGGGAAGGCGGCGTCGCGGACGCGGAGATGTTCCGCGTCTTCAACTGCGGCATCGGCATGGCCGTCGTCGTCGCCCGCGAACACCTCCCCGAAGCCCTGCGCCTCCTCGCCGAATCCGGGGAAACCGCATGGGAAATCGGCGAAATCACGCCCCGGAAGGCGGATGAGGCGGCGACGGTTGTGGTTTGATCGTCCGGAATTTTCTAGATTATTTATGCAAAGCTGGAAACTCCAAACTGCCAAGGCACAGTTCTCGGAACTGCTCAGGTGTGCATCCCAGGAGGGGCCACAGGACATCACAATACGCGGGCGTTCCGTAGCGGTGATGATGTCGCGCGAACTGTTTGACCGGATGTCCGGCAACGAGCAGTCGCTGGTGGATTTCATGCGCGCCTCGCCGCTGGCCGGGCATGATGAGATCGAGTTTGAGCGTCCTTGATTTTCTAAATTAAACTAAAGAATTATTTACTTAACACTACTACAGTAGCGGAACATTATTTAAGTAATTTAGAAAATACAAAAGGGGTTTCAAACGGCTTCCTCTTTTGCTGAAACTGATTTCCGGACAAGAATGACACCATGACCCTGACCGAACTTCGTTACCTCGTCGCTCTTGCCGAGGAAGAAAACTTCAGCCATGCCGCCGAGCGTTGCGCGGTGTCGCAGCCGACCCTGAGCGTTGCGATTGCGCGCCTGGAGGATGAGTTGGGCGTGCTTCTGTTTGAACGCGGCAAGAATTTTGTCGGCGTCAGCGCGGTGGGCAAGGAAGTCGTTGCCCAGGCGGCGCGCACGCTTGAGGAAGCCGAAAAGATTCACGCGCTGGCGCGCGCGGGGCGCAACCAGTTGCAGGGGGTTTTACGGCTGGGCCTCATCCATACGATTTCCCCTTATCTGCTGCCGCAACTCGTCAAATCCCTGCACGCGCTGGCGCCGGAAATGCCGCTCGTGATCGAGGAGAACATGACGGCCAACCTGCTCGCGATGTTGCGGAACAATGAACTCGACGCGCTCATCCTGGCGCTGCCGCTCGTACAGAAAGGCATCGTCGCCCGCCCGCTGTACGACGAAGCCTTCAAGGCGATCGTTCCCGCCGGACATCCGCTGGCGTCGCGCCGGGAGATTCATCCCGACGATCTGCCGGACGGGGAAATGCTGCTGCTGAAAGCCGGCAACTGTTTCCGCGATCAGGTACTGGAAGCCTGTCCGCAACTCAGCCGTCCGGAAGACAACGCGCGGCTCGGGCAGTCGATTGAAACCATCCGCGCGATGGTTGCTTCGGGGCTTGGCATTTCCGTTCTTCCGGAAAGCGCGCTTGCCGCGCCACATGATAGCGCCCTGACGCGGGCGATTTCCTTTGCGGAACCCACGCCCTTCCGGCGCATTGCGCTTGCCTGGCGCGTGGGCTTTATCCGCCCGAGGGCCATCGACGCGCTGATCGAGGCCATCCAGGGCATCGACCAGCCCTGCTATCGCAGGATAGGCAACTGACTCAGCCTTTTCCCGGCATCCGGATCAGGTAATCAAAGGCCGAGAGCGCCGCCGTCGCGCCGGAACCCAGCGCAATCACGATCTGCTTGTAGGGAGAATTCGTGCAATCGCCCGCCGCAAAAACGCCGGGCAACGATGTTTGCCCCTTGGCATCCACCACGATTTCACCGCGCGGCGTCAGTTCGAGCGTGCCTTTCAGCCATTCCGTACTGGGCAGCAAACCGATCTGAACGAAGATTCCCGAGATCTCCAGCGTCTGCGTCTCTCCGCTTGCGCGATCCTGGCAGGACAAGGCAGTCACCTTCTCCCCATCGCCGATGACTTCCGTCGTTTGCGTATTCAGGCGCACATTGACATTCGGCAAGCCTTTCAATTTCTCCTGCAAGACGGCATCCGCGCGCAATTGCGTATCGAATTCGATCAGCGTCACATGCGCGACGATGCCCGCCAGGTCGATCGCCGCTTCGACGCCGGAATTGCCGCCGCCGATCACGGCCACGCGCTTTCCCGTGAAAAGCGGGCCGTCGCAATGCGGGCAGAAACAAACGCCCTTGGTTTTGTATTCCCTTTCGCCCGGCACATTCATTTCGCGCCAGCGCGCCCCCGTGGCGAGAATCAGCGCGCGCGTCTTCAGCGAAGCGCCCGATTCGGTCTCCACGGTGATCAACTCGCCTGCCGCGCCTGCCTTGATTGCGTTCGCCCTTTGCAGCTTCATCACGTCGACATCGTATTGCGCGACATGCGCTTCGAGCGCCGCGCCCAGTTTCGGGCCTTCTGTTTTCTTGACGGAGATGAAATTCTCGATACTCAGGGTATCCATGACCTGACCGCCAAAACGCTCGACCAGCATCCCCGTGCGAATCCCTTTTCTCGCCTCGTAAATGGCCGCCGTGGAACCCGCCGGGCCTCCGCCGATCACCAGGACATCAAACGGCGCCTTCGCGGAAATTTCTTCGGCGGCGCGTTCGCTGGCCCCCGTATCAAGCCTGGCGATGATTTCTTCCACGCTCATGCGGCCTTGACCGAAGGCTTCGCCATTCAGGAACACCGTGGGAACCGCCATGATCCTGCGCTCTTCGACTTCAGCCGGGAAAGCGCCGCCGTCGATCATCGTGACCTCGAAGGCCGGATTCAACACCGCCATGCTGTTCAGGGCCTGCACGACATCCGGGCAGTTATGGCAACTGAGCGAGATGAAGATTTCAAAGCGGAATGTTCCCGGCAACCCACTGATCTGGCGGATCAAGGATTCTTCCAGCTTGACGGGGTGGCCTCCTGTCTGCAAAAGCGCAAGCACCAGCGAAGTAAACTCATGCCCCATCGGGAGGCCGGCAAAGTGGATGCGCGGCGCTTCCCCCGGCAAGGCGACCGAAAACGAAGGACGCAGGCGGTTCTGCCCATCCTCGCGCATGCTGACCCTGTCGGAGAGCGCGGCGATTTCGCCAAGGAACGCGCGCATTTCCTCCGCCTTCTCACTGGCATCCAGCGAAGCGACAAGTTCGATGGGACGTTGCAGCTTTTCAAGGTAGCCGGAAAGTTGGGCCTTGATGGATTGATCGAGCATGGGGATTCCTCCGGGTTAGAGTGGTTTTGATCCGGGGCGCTACGCTTTCCCCTCTCCCGCAAGGGGAGAGGGGGTTTTCGACAATCAGAGCTTGCCGACGAGGTCGAGCGAAGGCGCGAGCGTCTTGTCGCCTTCCTTCCATTTGGCGGGGCAGACTTCGCCCGGATGGCTCGCCACATATTGCGCCGCCTTGACCTTGCGCAGCAGTTCGGAAGCATCGCGTCCGATCCCGCCATCATTGATCTCGACGATCTTGATTTCGCCATTGGGATCGACGAGGAAGGTTCCGCGTTGCGCAAGCCCCGCTTCCTCGATCATCACATCGAAGTTGCGGCACAAGGTTCCGGTGGGATCGCCCAGCATCGGATACTTGATCTTCCGGATGGTCTCCGAAGCGTCGTGCCATGCCTTGTGCGTGAAATGCGTATCGGTGGAGACGGAATAAACCTCCACTCCCAATTTCTGGAACTCGGGATAAAGATCCGCCATGTCGCCCAGTTCGGTCGGGCAGACGAAAGTGAAATCGGCGGGATAAAAGAAAAAAATCGACCACTTTCCAGCCAGATCCTTGTCGCTGACCTGGACGAATTTGCCGTTGAGATAGGCTTGCGCCGAGAAAGCTTTCAGTTTGCTATTGACGATGGGCATCATGACTCTCCTTGAGTTGAAAATGATTTGAAAAACTGCGGAGATGATGCTAAACCCCTGCGCCACGAAATGTCCAATAAATTGTGCGAATAGGGCGTATAGGCGGCGCCTATGAATCGCAGAACATTGATTTATATAAAAAAATCGGTGGTGCAGGATGGGTTTCGCTTGCGCCCTACCCATCCTGCGAGCTGCCGGAAGCAGCTTGTTTCATTTCGCCTGCACCAACGGCGTGACATGCAGGTCGTCGCGCCGCTGATCGACTTTCCACAGATCCCAGGCCGCCTGATGCGCGAGCCAGGATTGCGCGCTTTTGCCAAACGCGAGTTCGAAACGCATCGCCATTTCCGGGCTGATGGCGGCCTTGCCGTTTACAACTTCGGAAAGCGTCTTACGAGAAACATCAAGCCCAAGCGCTGCGCGGGTAATGGTCAGCCCCAAAGGTTCGAGCCATAGCTCATTGAGGATTTCGCCGGGGTGTGGGGGAGTGTGCATACGCATGGCGCGCCTCCGTCAGTATGTAGGATGGGTAGAGCGTAGCGAAACCCATCGTTTATCACAAGCCAGATTTATGGTGGGTTAACGATGGGTTTCGCTTGCGCTCTACCCATCCTACGAGACTATCCATTCCAGAGGCTAATTTTAAACATATTTTTTCTAAATTTACTTAAAGAATATTTCGCTACTGTAGTGCTTATCAATCAATAATTATTACAGTAATTTAGAAAATCACGCCTACCAAAAAACGCCCCATTGCATCGGGACGCCGAGGGCGGCGTCCCCTACGTGGTGTCTACCGGCGGCGCAGCAGTAAAGAAAGCGCAGACCTCTTCCAGATCGCGGGTGCGGCGCATTGGGGGGAGGCTTTGCCAGATGCGGCGGCCATAGGGTTTTCCGGTCAGGCGGGGGTCGCAGATCATCAGGACGCCACGGTCGCGTTCGTCGCGGATGAGGCGGCCCGCGCCCTGCTTGACGTTGATGACGGCGCGCGGCAACTGGTAGTCGATGAAGGCGTTGATCCCGGCTTCCTTCATCTTCGCGATCCGCGCCGCGAGCACCGGGTCGTCGGGCGGGGCGAACGGCAGTTTGTCGATGATGACGAGCGAGAGCGCCGCGCCGCGCACGTCGACGCCTTCCCAAAAGCTCTGGCTGCCGACGAGGATGGCGTTGCCGCTTCGGCGGAATTCGTCCAGCAGTTCGTTCTTGCTCGCTTCGCCTTGCAGCAGGAGCGGCAGTTCGAGGCCGGCAAAGCGCAGTTTTTCTTCCAGCAGTTCATGGACGCGGCGCATGGCCCTGAGCGAAGTGCAGAGGAAGAAAGCGCGTCCGCCGCTGGCTTCGATGACGGGAAAGGCGGCCTCGACGACGGCGGTGGTGAATGCGAAGCTGTTCGGATCGGGCAGGCCGTGCGGCGCGTAGAGCAGGGCCTGGTTCGGGTAATCGAAGGGGCTGTCCCAACAGGCGGATTCGGCGTTGTCGAATCCGCCCAATCCCATTTCGGCGAGGTAATGGCTGAAATCGCGCTGCACGGCGAGGGTGGCGGAAGTGAAAATCCAGGCGCGCGGGCTTTCCAAAAGGCGCTTGCGAAAGATGCGCGCGACCGAGAGCGGGGTGCGGTTCAGCACCAGCGCGCGCGGCATGGCCTCGGCCCAGCGCACATGTCCGTCGATCCGGGCGAAGGGGCTGGGGTCGGCCTCCGGTGCGGAGCCGGGTTCATCGGCTTCCCCGGCGTCGCTGTCCTCGCGCCAGTGCCGGAGTTGATGGCGCAGTTCGCCGGCGCGATGCCAGCAATTCTCAAGCCCTTCGGAGCGTTCCGCCTGCGTTTCGAGCAAATCCTCAAAGCGCCTCAGTTCTTCTTCGAGCGCGCCGAGGCGCGTGTTGAATTCGTCGTTGGACGAAAGCGCCGGCATGGCATAGCGGGCCGGTTCCAGCATGAAAGCGAGGCGCAGGTCGCGCGCGGCCTTGTCGAGCGAGGCGCAGACCAGCGGCAGGTCGATGCAGTCGCGCGCGTGCGCGATGCCTTCGAGCCGGGCGTCGTGCGCCAGATCGACGATCTGGCTGTTGGAAATGCTCTGCCCGAAAAAAACGCTCGCGGTTTCCGGCAACTGGTGCGCCTCGTCGAAGATCACGGCGTTGCAGGCGGGCAGCAGTTCGGCCATGCCCTCGTCCTTCAGCATGAGATCGGCGAAGAAGAGGTGATGATTGACGACGACGAGATCCGCGCCAAGCGCCTCGCGCCGGGCGGCGAGGAGAAAGCAGTTCTTGTGATGCGCGCAATCCTGCCCGAGGCAGTTCTCGCGCGTCGAAGTGACCATGTGCCAGACCGGCGAAGTCTCGGGCACGGCGGCGCATTCGCTCTTGTCGCCGCTCTGGGTGATCTTCGCGAAACGCCCGATGGCGCGCGCGTGCGCGGCGTCCTGGCGGTTGATGAAGCGCCCGTCGGTCAAGGCGCGTTCGAGGTAATGGCGGCAGACGTAATTGGCCCGCCCCTTGAGCAGCGCGACCTTGAGCGGCGCTTGCAGCGCGGCGCGAACCGTCGGCAAATCGCGGTTGTAGAGCTGGTCCTGCAGGGTCTTGGTGCCGGTGGAAACGATGACCTTGCCGCCGTTCAACAGCGCCGGAACGAGATAGGCAAAGGTCTTTCCCGTGCCGGTGCCGGCTTCGGCGACCAGGATGCGGTTTTCCGCCAATGCCGCCGCGATGCGTTCGGCCATTTCGAGCTGCTGGGCGCGGGGACGATATCCGGGGATCGCTGCGGCAAGCGCGCCTTGCGAGGAAAAAAGCAGGCTGAGTTCGGAAGACGGAGAAGCGCTATCGGAGGACATGGAGACAAGGGGTGCGGCGGCTGGAAAGGCGCGGTGTCCAGGATTTTACCCGTTGCGCCGCCAATCCATGCGCCATTCTTCAATGCTTGTTCAATCCCGCAGCAAGAAAAGCCGCCGGAACATTCTCGATACATTCCGAAAAAACCGGGACACATCCATTGCTTATACTTGACAGAATACCCAACATTCCCGCGAAAGGTACAGGCATTCAATCGGGATGCCCCCTGTGTTGTTTTCGCGGCTTTTCCAAGAGATCGGCCATGCCAAAAACCATAAGTCAGGCGGCATTTTTTTGCTTTTTGCTGCTGTTTTCGCTGAATTTTTCCATTGCGCGGGCGCAGATGCCTCCATCGCCTCCCCGGAGTACTCCGGCTGCCGTCGAGATTCCGATGAACGAGACGCAGATTGCGAAGGCGAACATCAAGCTGGAAACCCTGGCCGAAATCGGCGCGAACAGGGAAGGCAGCAGTGAGGGGCAGGCGCTTCATATTCCCGGCACGGTGGTTCTCCCTCTCGATGCGCAGGAAATCGTCAGCTTGCCGGCAGCCGGCACCGTGCAGGCGATCCTGACGCCGCCCTCGCAGCCGGTGCGCGCCGGACAGGCGCTGCTGCGGCTCTACAGCCCGCAACTGCTGCAATGGCAGCGCGAATTCATCCAGGCCGTCGCGCAGGAAAGGCTGGCGGAGGAAAAACTCAAGCGCGATACGGCCTTGTTCAGCGACGGCATCATCGCCGAAACCCGTTTGCAGGAAGCGCGCAGCAATGCGATGCAGAGCCGCGCGCTGTCCAGCGAAACGGGGCAGATGCTGCGTCTGGCGGGGATGAGCGACAAGGCAATCAAATCCCTGCGCGACTCGCAAATCCTTTCCGCCGTCCTGGAAGTGACGGCGCGGACGAAGGGCACCGTGCTCGAATACAACGTCGTTCCCGGACAGCAGGTCGAAGCGGGCGCTCCGCTCGCCAGGCTGGCGCGGGAGGGGCGATTGTGGGTCGAACTCAATGCCTCGAAGGAGCAGGCGGTGCAGGCGCGGCCCGGCAACCGCATCCGTTTCGATTCCTGCCCCGATGAGGCGCAGGTTGTCGCGGTGTCGCCGCAAATCCGGGCAGACAGCCAGACAGTGCTGATCCGTGGCGAATTGAAGCAGTCTTCGTCCTGCCTTTCCGTCAATCAATACGTGGAAGCGACACTGTATGTCGCCCGTGGCGGCGGCGAGAGTTGGGTGGCGCCCTCCGCTGCGATTGTCCGGCACGAAGGCACGCACTGGATTTTTGCGCGCACGGCGCATGGCTTTACTGCATTGCCGGTGGTCGTCATTTCTTCCGCCGACGGCTTTGCCCGCATTCGCCCGGAAATTCCCGGCGCCGCTCCGCTGTTTTCTTCCGGGGCACGCATCGCCGTTTCCGGCGCCGCTACGCTCAAGGGCGCCTTGCTTGGGATCGGAATGGAAGAAGAGGAGCATTCGCCTGCGCAGCAGCAAACCCGGCAAGCGCAGGGCGGGGGCAAATAATGCTGCGGCGGCTGATTTCCCTTTCGCTCGCGCACCGCTTTCCTGCCCTGTTGCTGGTCGTCGTGCTCGCGGCGGCAGGGGTGGAAGCGTTCCGCGCGCTGCCGATCGACGCCTTTCCCGATGTCGCGGGAACGCAGGTAAAGATCATCATGAAAGCGCCGGGGATGACGCCCGAAGAAGTGGAGATGCGCATTGTGCTGCCGATCGAGCAGGAATTGCTCGGCATCCCCCGGCAGAAAGTGCTGCGCTCCCAGTCGAAATACGCGATTGCCGAAATCACGCTGGATTTCGCCGATGGCACCGATGTGTACTGGGCGCGGCAGCAGGTTGCCGAGCGCCTGAACGGCGTCCAGGGCAATTTGCCGCCGACCGCCTCGGGCGGACTTGCCCCGGCGACGACGCCGCTGGGCGAACTGTTCATGTTCACGATCGAAGGGCCTCTGTCGCTGGAGGAAAAACGCACGTTGCTGGACTGGACGATCCGCCCGCAATTGCGCAGCATTCCCGGCGTCGCCGATGTCAGCGCGCTGGGCGGGGTGGTCAGGACCTTTGAAGTCGTTCCCGATATCAACGCGCTGGCGGCACGGGGCGTCACCCTGGAGCAGTTGGGCGCTGCGATCGGTGAGAACAACCGCAACGACGGCGCAGGGCGTATCGACCGCAACGAGGAATCGCTTCTTGTGCGCGGCCAGGGCAACATCACTTCACTCGACGACCTGGCCAATATCGTCGTCGCCGGGAAGAGCGGACAGGTGACGCGCGTCGCCGATGTCGGCACGGTGCGCGTCGGGATGCTTGCCCGCTACGGCGCCGTGACCCGGGACGGCAAGGAAGAAGCGGTCGAGGCGCTGGTGCTCGCGCTGCGCGGGGCCAACGCGCGGCAGGTCGTCCAGTCGGTGCGTGAAAAACTCGACGAAATCCAGGCAAGCCTGCCGCAGGGAACCCGTATCGAAGTCTTCTACGACCGTGGCGAGCTTGTCGAGCGCGCCGTCGGCACCGTTGCGAAGGCATTGGGCGAGGCGATCTTCCTGGTGCTCGTGCTGCTCTTCCTCTTTCTCGGCAATTTGCGCGCGGCGCTCGCCGTGGCGTGCATCCTGCCGCTTTCCGCCTGCGCCACCTTCATCCTGATGCACTGGTTCGGCCTCTCGGCCAACCTGATGTCGCTGGGCGGCCTGGCGATTGCCATCGGCCTTCTCGTCGACGCGGCAGTCGTGATCGTCGAGAACATCGAGGCGCATACGGAATCGCGGGACAACCGCCCGTCGATTTCCTGGCTGCACACGATCTACCGCGCCGCTTCCGATGTTGCCGTGCCGGTGGCTGCCGGGATTGCGATCATCGTCACGGTCTTCCTGCCGCTTCTGACGCTCGAAGGGCTGGAAGGAAAGATGTTCGCGCCGGTAGCGCTGACGATCGTCTTCGCGCTCGGCGCTTCGCTGCTGTTGTCGCTGACCGTGATTCCGGTGTTCTCGTCCTTCCTGCTCAAGCAGAATGCGCATCAGCCGCCCTGGCTGGCGCGCAGGCTCGAAGCGCTTTACAAACCCTCGCTCGCCTGGGCGCTGGCGCGGCCAAAGCTGACGGTCGGCGCCGCGATTGGCTCGCTGGCCGTCGCGCTGGCGCTGTTTCCGCTGATCGGCAAATCCTTCATGCCGACGCTGGACGAGGGCGACATCATCATGCAACTGGAAAAACTGCCGTCGATCAACCTCGCGCAGTCGATCCGGCTCGACCAGGAAATCCAGAAGGAAGTGCTGGCGCGGGTGCCGGAAGTCAAAAGCATCGTCGCGCGCGTCGGCTCGGATGAGCTGGGCATGGATCCCATGGGCCTCAACGAAACCGACAGCTTTCTCGTGTTGAAGCCGAGAGCGGAATGGCGCAGCCAGGACAAGGAGGCAATCGTCGATGCACTGCGCGAAGTGGGACAGGATTTCCCCGGCATCGACTTCAGCTTCACGCAGCCGATCGAAATGCGCACATCCGAAATGCTCTCCGGCGTGCGCGGCGATCTGGCGGTCAAGGTTTTCGGGCCGGACGCCGCGAAGCTGTCCGCGCTGGCAGAGGAAATTGTCCATGTGCTGGAAAGGATTCCGGGCAGCGAGGATGTCATCACCATCAAGAACAGCGGCGTGCAATACCTGCAAATTACCATCGACCGCCTTGCCGCAGGCCGTCTGGGATTGAACAGCGCGCAATTGCAGAACGATCTGCGCGCGCTCATCGAGGGCAGCGGAAACGGTATCGTGATCGAGGAAGGCCGCCGTCTCCCGCTGCAAATCCGTGGCAGCGACATCCTGCGGATCTCGCCGGAGCTTTTTACCGAATTGCGCTTGCCGCTTGCCGATGGACGTGTGATTCCGATCCGCGAGGTGGCGAGGATCGAAATGGTCGACGGTCCGGTGAGAGTCGAGCGTGAAAACGCTGCGCGCATGTCGGTGGTGCGCGCCAACGTGCGCGGTCGCGACCTGGTGGGCTTCGTCGACGAGGCAAAGGCTGCCGTCGCCAGCGCGGTCGCTTTGCCGGCTGGCTATCACCTCGCCTGGGGCGGGCAGTTCGAAAACCAGCAACGCGCTGCGGCACGGCTTGCGCTCGTCGTTCCCGTCGCGCTCGGATTGATCTTCCTGCTGCTCTTTGCCACCCTCGGCAGCGTCCGGCAGGCCGTGCTGGTCTTCAGCAACATCCCGCTGGCGCTGATCGGCGGCATCTTCGCGCTGCTGCTGACCGGCGAATATCTGTCGGTGCCGGCCTCCGTCGGCTTTATCGCGCTGATGGGAATTGCGGTGCTCAACGGACTGGTCATGGTCACCTGCTTCAACCAGCTTGCTGCCGCCGGAATGGAAATCGGAACCGTCGTCCGCGAGGGCGCGCGCCGCCGCTTGCGCCCGGTGCTGATGACCGCGAGCATCGCCGGATTCGGCCTGATCCCGCTGCTGCTGGCGACGGGGCCGGGTTCGGAGATCCAGCGCCCCCTGGCAATCGTCGTCATCGGCGGGCTGCTCAGCTCGACCTTCCTGACCCTGGTCGTCCTGCCGATCCTGTTCGAGCGTTTCGGCCTGGAAAGAAAAGGATGAATCAAAAGGAAACACGAATGGAATCGAACGCAAACGCAAATTCCGAATATGACTGCGCAATGATGCTGGCGTTTCCGCTGGCGCTCGAAGAACAAATCATCGACTTCCTGCTCGATCATCCCCAATGGGTGCGCGGCTTTTCCCTGATCGAAGCGCAGGGAATGGGACACGGCGCCGGTTTGCGCAGCGCAATGGAAAAAGTGAAGGGCCGCGCGCAGCGGCGGCTGATGAACATTCTCTTGCGCAACGAGAATGTCGCGCCGCTGGTGGGAGCCTTGCGCGAAGAATTCCACACCCCGGACATGGCGTACTGGGTGCTCCCGCTGCTTTCGTTCGGAAGGATGATATGAAGAATTCATACAACCCCCGCCTCGTGCTGTTCGCGACGCTGGCGCTTGTTTCTGCCGCTTCCCTTGCAGAAGCGCCCGTTTCTCCGGAGGCTCCTGCAAAAGCGGCGGCGATTGCGCTTTCCTCCAACGACGCCAACTTCCGTTATCCCGCCGAATTGCCGCCCGAAGCGGCAGCCCGCGCAGCGCTCGCGCAGCTCCCGGAACTTCAGGCAGCGCGCGCCGGAATGGATTTCTCCGCCGCCGAGCGGCAACGCCTGCAAAGCGGGCCATATGAATGGAGCCTGCGCGGCGAAACCTCGCAACGCCGGACACGCATCGACGGCAACTTCCACGAGTATGAAATTTCCATCGACCGCCCGGTGCGCTGGTTCGGCAAGGCCGAAAAGGATGAGGAACTGGGGCAGCAGACGATGACGCTTGCCGGGGCCGACTACGCGCATGCCTGGTACGAGGCGGGCCGGGCGCTCATCAACGCCTGGTTTGAATTGCTGCGCGAGGAACGCGCCGCCTTGCTTGTCGCCGAGCAGGCCGCGCTGGGCGAGCGCCTGCTTGAGGCAATGCAGAAGCGCGTGCGCGCCGGCGAATCGCCGAAAATGGAATTGCTGCTGGCGCAAACCGAATATCAACGCCTGATTGCCGTGCAGCAACAGGCGGCGCAACGGGCGGCGCTGGCGCGGATCGCGCTCGAACAGAAATACCCCGGCCTGCCGTTGCCGCCGGACGCTTCTCATGCGCTCTTGCCTGAAATCCTCGGCGAGGCCGTCGAACACGCAGACTGGGTCGCGCGCATCGTCGCCGGCAGCCACGAACTCGGACAGGCGCAGGCGCATACGCGCCAGAAACAGCTCCTGGCCGAACGCAGCGCGCTCGAACGGAAGCCCGATCCGACCATCGGCGTGCGTTACACCAGCGAGCGAAGCGGAGAAGAGCGGATCGTCGGCCTCGCTGTCAGCATTCCGCTGCCGGGAGAAGCGCGAAGCGCCGCCTACGCAGGCGCGCTGGCGCAACTCGACCAGGCGCGTCAGGAAGAAATGCGGGTACGCAACAAAATCGAACGCGAAGCGCGGCAACTCCTGGCGCAAGCGCAGGCAGCGAAAAAAATCGCCGCCACCCAGGCGCACATCCGCGAACAGGTGCAAAGCAACGCCGCGCTGGTGGCAAAAGCCTACATGCTCGGCGAATCCGCGTTTGCCGATACCCTGCTTGCCAGCCGCCAGTCCCTCGAAGCCACCCAGTCTGCCGAAACCGCCCGCCTCGACGCCCTTGAATTCCACGCCCGCCTCCTGTTCGATGCGCGCCTGATCTGGGCTTTGGAAGCAGAATAGATTTTCTAAATTACTGTAGTAATTATTTGATTAAAGATACTACAGTAACCGAACATTATTTAAGTAGATTTAGAAAATAGATAAGAGGGTTTTTATTGCCCCGGCCCTTAAATGCTTTCATTATGTAGGATGGGTAGCGCGGCAATCGGCCCGCCGCCGCAAATCGCGCCGAAGAAACCCGGGAGCAGGGATTGGCATCTTCCTCTGGAACTTCGATGGGTTTCGCTTCGCTCTACCCATCCTACATACTTCGTTTAGGATGGTCTTCAATAAAAAAACCCCGCCATTCACGGCGGGGTTTTTCGTTGCAGGCGGGCGTAAATAACGCCTTGCCCGGTCAGTGGAATTGCTCTTCTTCGGTCGATCCGGTCAGCGCGGTGACGGAGGAAGTGCCGCCCTGGATGACCGTCGTCACGTCGTCGAAATAGCCGGTGCCGACTTCCTGCTGGTGCGAAACGAAGCTGTAGCCCCGGTCGCGCGAGGCGAATTCGGGCTCCTGCACCTTTTCCACGTAGGCGGTCATTCCGCGTGCAACATAGTCCTTGGCCAGATCGAACATGTTGTACCACATCGAATGGATGCCGGCGAGCGTGATGAACTGGTATTTGTAGCCCATCGCGCCCAGTTCGCGCTGGAATTTGGCGATGGTCGCATCGTCGAGATTCTTCTTCCAGTTGAACGAAGGCGAGCAGTTGTAGGCGAGCAGCTTGCCGGGATGCTTTGCATGGACGCCTTCGGCAAACTTGCGCGCAAAGGCCAGGTCGGGCGTGCCGGTTTCGCACCATACCAGGTCGGCATAGGGGGCGTAGGCAATCGCGCGGGAGATCGCCTGCTCGATCCCGTTGCGGGTGCGGTAGAAACCTTCGGTAGTCCGCTCGCCGGTACAGAAGGGCTTGTCGTTTTCGTCGACATCGGAAGTGATCAGGTCGGCCGCTTCCGCGTCGGTGCGCGCGATGACCAGCGTCGGCACGCCGCAGATATCGGCAGCGAAGCGCGCGGCGATCAGTTTCTGCACCGCTTCCTGCGTCGGCACCAGGACCTTGCCGCCCATGTGGCCGCATTTCTTCACCGAGGCAAGCTGGTCTTCCCAATGCACGCCGGCAGCCCCGGCGCGGATCATTGCCTTCATCAGTTCAAAGGCGTTGAGCACCCCGCCGAATCCGGCTTCCGCATCGGCGACGATCGGCGCGTAATAGTCGATAAAGCCCTTGGCGGAGGCATCGACTCCTTTTGAATGCTGGATTTCGTCGGCGCGGCGGAAGGTATTGTTGATCCGCTCGACAACTTGCGGCACCGAATTGACCGGATAGAGCGACTGATCCGGATACATCGCGGAATAGCTGTTGTTGTCGGCGGCGACCTGCCAGCCGGACAGGTAGATGGCCTTCACCCCGGCCTTGACCTGCTGCATCGCCTGCCCGCCGGTGAGCGCGCCGAGGCAATTGACGTAGGCTTCCTCATTGACGAGGCGCCACAGTTTTTCTGCGCCGCGACGGGCGAGGGTGTATTCGATCGGGAAGGATCCGCGCAGGCGGATCACGTCTTCGGCGCTGTATCCGCGCGTAATTCCCTTCCAGCGGGGATCTTCCTTCCATTCCCTGGCAAGTTTCTGGGCTTCGAGTGATTGAGACGACATGGCATGTTTCCTTCAGTTGGTTGAATTGGGAGCCTGGAATCGCGTGGCGGCTCTTCGGGGCGGAAAGGCATCGCTTCCTGCCCGAAAGCCCCCTGGATTTACTCAGGCTTGAGAGAAGCCAGCGAAGTATAACTTTTTTTTGCGCAGCAGCAATGAATCTTTTTCAAACAAATGCAAAAATTTTTGTGTTGATAAACAATATATTACTCTACATATTTCATAATATGGAACGAGATTTCCGGGAATGGAATGGCATTTTTGCTGCTGTGCAGAATGGTCTTATATAAAATATTTGATAATTAACAACTTACATATATTGCAGTGCAACATTTCGCCGCCCGAAACATCGTGCGGCGCTTTCGCGCCGGAAATACGGGGAACGGGCGACCACAGGTCGCCCCTACGCCGGGTTTTGTAGGGGCGAGCTGTGCTCGCCCGAAATCACCCGTTTGCAGAACGCATAGCTTGGGGTGAGCGCAAGCGAATCCCAACACTCGGACGAAGGCGGTTCCGTTGGGCATCGCTTCGCTCAGCCCAGGCTATGCGCTGGATCCTGCGACTTCGCGCAGGATGACGGAGTGTGCGTACCGGCGGCCCCTGACTCGTCATCCTGCGCGCAGCGAAGCGGAGTCGCAGGATCGTTTTTTTGGTGGCAGGATGGGGAAATGTACAGGAGACCGTCCCCGGTCGCCCGTCCGTACCTTGCATTGCCATCGGCAGAACGGGCGACCGGGGACGGTCGCCCCTACGGAACAATCTACAGGCGGGGAGAGATATAAATCCCAAAAAAAAGCCCCGCCGGATTGGGCAGGGCAAGCTTCCAAGGAGGGGAAGACGAGGAGCGGCGCGGGTTTTGTCCCGCGCCGGAATGGGTCATCGGCCGAGGAGTGAAAGGACGTTCTGCGGCAAGGCGTTGGCTTGCGCCAGCATCGCGATGCCTGCCTGTTGCAGCACTTGCGCGCGCGCCAAGCTTGCGGTTTCCGCCGCGAAATCCGTATCCCGGATCCGCGAACGCGAGGCCGAGAGATTTTCCGAAGTCGTTTGCAGGTTCACGATCGTGCTCTCGAAACGGGCCTGGAGCGCGCCGTAGCGGGAACGCTGGCTGTTGAGCGCCGCCAGCGCCGAATCCGCAATGGCCAGGGTTCGCATCGAGGCTTCAAAGGTCGAGACATCCATGTTGTCGACTGTCTGCAACTGGCCGCCGTAGGTGGTTGCCGCCACCAGGAAATAATCGGAGTTGGTCGGATCGGTCGTGATCGAGAAGGATTTATCCGAGTCGATGTTGATTTGCCCGCTGATCCAACTGCCGCTTCCCGTGACCCAGCCCGCCGTGCCGGAGGCCGTGAGCGTGGTGGTGTTGATGGGCAGCGGGGCGGTACTGGTGTCGCCGTCGATGACCGTCAGGTCCTCGACCACCACGTCGTTGCCTGCCGCCGAGGCATTGACCATGCGCAGGTCCTTGCCGGCTTCGTTGCTCAGGCGGATTCCATATTGGCCGTTATCGGTCTGGACGATCGAGGCGGTGAAGCCGGTTTTCGCAGCCGCGTCGTTGAAAGCCTGCACTGCCGCGTTCAACTGGCCGGCGTCGCTCACCGGGGCAGCCGGATCCGTGCCGCCGATCGTGAAGGAAACCGTCGTCCAGGAAGCAGGAGGCGTGTTTCCGGTGTCGGTGGCCAGCAGGAAGGAATAGCTCTCGCCCTGGATGAATCCCGCCGCTCCGCCGCCGGTATCGTCGGCGCCGAGGACGAAGGAAGTGGTTGCCGTGGCGCGCACGCCGGCTTCGGCCTGGTTGATTGCGGCGGCGAGGGTCTCGGCGCTGGCGCCGGCGGGGTAGCTGATATTGAAGGATCCGGCGCCGCTCGAAATCGCGAGCTTGCCGCCCAGGATGTTGGATGTATCCGCGTCGGTGCCGAATTGGGTCGTCGTCGCTGCGGCGGTCGATCCGACGGTCAGGTCGCCCAGACCGTTGAACTTGCTCGCGGCCAGGGTTCCGATCCGGAAGTTGCCGTAGGCATCGACCTGGAAATTGCTCGAAGTGGCCGTGATCGTCTCGTTGGCGTTGGCGCCGACCTGGAAGAGCGCCGAAGTGAAGGATCCATCGAGCAGCTTGCGCCCGTTGAAATCGGTCGTCGTCGCGATTCGCTGCAATTCCTGCGTCAGTTGCTGGACTTCGGCGTTCAGGGCCATGCGGTCGGCGGGTGAATTCGTCGCGTTGGCCGATTGGATCGCCAGTTCGCGAATCCGCTGCATGATGTCGGCGGAAGATTGCAGCGCGCCCTCTGCCGTCTGCGAGAGCGAAATGCCGTCGTTGGCGTTTCGCCCGGCCTGGTCGAGACCACGGACTTGCGCCGTCAGGCGTTCCGAAATGGCGAGACCGGCGGCGTCGTCCTTGGCGCTGTTGATCCGCAGGCCCGACGAGAGGCGTTGCAATGAAGTATTGAGCGCCGACTGGCTGGTGTTCAGATTCCGTTGCGCGTTCAGCGATGGAATATTGGTGTTGATGATTTGCGGCATGTTCTTGCCCTCCTTGAATTTCCCACAGGCCCGGCGACGCTCCCTCAAGAGGCAGCGAAGCCGGAGTAACCGGATTCCGAAACGGGAATCCATGGACTCGCAAGCTTAGAAGCAATTCACGTGCCACCTTTTGTGAGTGCCCTGTTGCCCCGGATTCCCCGCCCGGATACGGCAAGGAGGTGCAAGGAATCGGCAAAAGTTGCCGTTCGCGGCAAAATGAGCGACAGTCCAGGCGCAAAAGTCAAGGCGGCAAGCAGGAGAAGGGCAATAAACGCCCGTGCTATTATTTCCCTCCCTTCCACGACGCCCCCTGGCGTCATCACCGGGGAATTCCAATAATTCAGGATCGAGGAACTGCCATGAAATTGCTCGTTGTCGGCGCCGGAGGGCGCGAACATGCTCTTGCCTGGAGCCTGGCGAAGAATCCGGGATTGCAGACGATCTACGTCGCCCCCGGCAACGCGGGCACCGCACGCGAGCCTGAGATCAAGAACCTGCCGCTCACCGACCCGCAGGCGCTGGCCGATTTTGCCGCGCAGGAAAAAATTCACCTCACCCTCATCGGTCCGGAAGCGCCGCTGGCCGCCGGAATCGTCAACCTGTTCCGCGCGCGCGGATTGCCGGTCTTCGGTCCGACGCGGGAAGCGGCGCAGCTCGAATCCTCCAAGGAATTCGCCAAGCAGTTCATGCAGCGGCATGGAATCCCCACCGCCGCCTTCGCAAGCTTCACCGACGCCGCCGCAGCGCACGCCTGGATCGACGAACGCGGCGCTCCGATCGTCATCAAGGCCGATGGGCTGGCCGCCGGCAAGGGCGTCGTCGTGGCGCGCAGCCTGGAAGAAGCCCATCGCGCCGTCGAGGACATGCTCTCCGGCAACAAGCTCGGCGCCGCCGGGGCGCGGGTCGTGATCGAGGAATTCCTCGAAGGCGAAGAAGCCAGCTTCATCGTCATGGTCGACGGCAAGAACGTCCTGCCGCTGGCTTCCAGCCAGGATCACAAATGCCTGCTCGACGGCGACACCGGCCCCAACACCGGCGGAATGGGCGCCTACTCCCCGGCGCCGGTCGTCACGCCGGAAATCCACGCGAAGGTAATGCGCGAAATCATCCTTCCCACGGTGCGCGGCATGGCCGCCGAGGGCATTCCCTACACCGGCTTTCTCTATGCCGGCCTGATGATCGCCCCCGACGGCAAGGTTCGCACCCTCGAATTCAACTGCCGCATGGGCGACCCGGAAACCCAGCCGATCATGATGCGGCTCAAGTCGAGCCTGCTCGAACTCCTGGAACACGCCATCGCCGGAACGCTCGATCAGGTCGAAGCGCAATGGGACCGCCGCGTCGCCCTCGGCGTCGTCCTTGCCGCCGCAGGCTACCCGGAAGCGCCGCGCACCGGCGACGAAATCACCGGCCTGCCGCCCGCCGGCAACAGCTTCGGCGAGGATGCCCACGTCTTCCACGCCGGGACGACCTCCGCCGAAGGCGGCCGGGTAGTGACCAGCGGAGGCCGCGTCCTCTGCGTCACTGCGCTTGGCGAAAACGTCCGCTGGGCCCAGAAACGCGCCTACGAAGTCGCCGCCCAACTCCACTTCCCCGGCCTCCAGTACCGCAAGGACATCGGCCACCGGGCATTGGGTCGCCACGAATAAGGGAATTTCCCGCACAGGGAAGGCCCTGTTTTCTAAATTTACTTAAAGAATGTTTCGCTACAGTAATGATTTTTATAAAATAATTATTACAGTAATTTAGAAAATCGCTTCAGGAAACAAGCTGCGCAGAATGGCAGAATCATAGGTTGGGCTGAGCGAAGCGAAGCCCAACGGAAGCGCCTGCGCCCGAATGCGGGGCTTCACTGCGCTGATCCTGCGACTCCGCTTCGCTGCGCGCAGGATGACGGGTACGGGGCTGCCGGTATGCGCACTCCGTGATCCCGGTTTGCCGGATCGATTCCTGCCTGTGGAGGGTACGGGGCCGCCAGTACGCGCACTCCGTCATCCTGCGCGAAGTCGCAGGATCCAGAACCCCCTGCGCCCGAATGCGGGGCTTCACTGCGCCCAGCCCAACCTATGCGCTGGGCGGATTATTTTTTCCCGTTTTTAGCCGCTTGAGGCGGGGTGTAATTCCACTTCTGTTTCCACGCGGCGCGGACGGCGTTGGGGTATTCCGGGCGGCCCAGGCTGCCGTTGTAGCGGCCCAGCGCGCGGTAGAGGTCGCCCTTTTCGATGTCCAGATAGTGACGCAGGATGACGCAGCCATAGCGCAGGTTGGTGCGCATGTGGAAGAGGTTGTCTTCCGGATGACCGATGAGTTTGACCCAGAAGGGCATGACCTGCATGTAGCCGCGCGCTCCGGCGGAGGAGACGGCGTATTTCTTGAATCCGCTTTCGACCTGGATCAGGCCGAGCACCAGTTCGGGTTCGAGTCCGGCGCGGGTGGCTTCGTAATGGACGGCGCGCAGGAGTTCGATGCGGTATTTGCGGTCGGCAATGCGGCGGGACAGCCGCTCGGACATCGTCGAGAGCCAGTCGACGGCTTCAAGGGGCGAAGAAAAGGAAGTGCCCTGCGGCTTTGCGTCGGAGACCGCCTTGGAGAGGGCGGCCTGGACGCTGGCCGCCAGCGGCTCGTATTGCTGGTTTCCCGCGCTTGCCGGCAGCGCGCAGGCCGCCAGCAAGAAGACAAACAGGAGCTTCAGTCCTCGCACAGGCGCTTCCGGAGGAAAGCGAGGATTTGTTCCGCCGCGACCATTTGCGCTTCGGCATCGCGGCGGCCCTTGTATTCGACCTTTCCTTCGGCAAGCCCGCGCTCGCCGACGACGATTCGGTGGGGAATGCCGATCAGTTCGAGATCGGCGAACATGACGCCGGGGCGCTCGCTGGTGTCGTCGAGAAGAACGTCGATGCCGGCCTGGCGCAATTCTTCATACAGCGCGTCCGCCGCCTTTTTGACTGTGGCGTTTTTCGCGTAGCCCATCGGCGCAATGGCGACGGCAAACGGCGCGATGGCCAGCGGAAATACGATGCCGCGCTCGTCGAAGCCCTGTTCGATCGCGGCGCCGACGATGCGCGTGACGCCGATGCCGTAGCAGCCCATTTCCATGACCCGGGATTTTCCGTTTTCGTCGAGGAAGGAGCAGCTCATTTTTTCGGAATAGCGGGTGCGCAACTGGAAGATGTGGCCGACTTCGATCCCGCGCCGGATTTCGAGCGTGCCCTTGCCGTCCGGCGAGGGGTCGCCGGCGACGACGTTGCGGATGTCGGCGACGAGATCGGGTTCGGGCAGGTCGCGCCCCCAGTTGACGCCGGCAAGGTGCGCCCCTTCTTCATTCGCACCGCAGACAAAATCGCTCATTGTCGCCACGGCGCGGTCGGCGATGAGGCGCACGCGCGCCCGGTCGGCGCCGACCGGTCCGATGTAACCGGGTTTGCAGCCCAGGAATTCCTCGACTTCTGCATCGGTGGCGAAGCGGAAGGGAGCGGCTTCCAGTCCGGGCAATTTGGCCGTCTTGATTTCGTTCAGGATGTGATCGCCGCGCAGCAGCAGTAAAACGAAGGAGGGCGGCGCGGCTTCCCCGCCCGCCATGATCGCAATGGCCTTGACCGTGCGCGTGAGCGGGAGCTGGAGGAGTTCGGCTACGTCTTCGCAGCGGGTGCGTTGCGGCGTCGCCACCTTCTCCAGGGCTTGCGCGGCGGCGGCGCGTTTTTCCGTTGGCGGCAACGCCTCGGCGAGTTCGACGTTGCAGGCGTAATCCGACCCGGTGCCAATCGCCAGCGCGTCCTCGCCGGAATCGGCGAGCACATGGAATTCGTGCGAGCCGGTGCCGCCAATCGCGCCCGTATCCGCCGCAACCGCGCGGAAGCCGAGTCCGAGGCGGCTGAAGATACGGCCGTAGGTGTCGTACATCACGCGGTATTCGCGTTCCAGGTCGGCAAAGGAGGCATGAAAGGAATAGCCGTCCTTCATCACGAATTCGCGCCCGCGCATGACGCCGAAACGCGGACGGATTTCGTCGCGGAATTTGGTCTGGATCTGGTACAGGTGCAAGGGCAACTGCCGGTAGCTTTTGACCTCTCTCCTGACCACGTCGGTAATGACTTCCTCGTGTGTCGGGCCGATGACGAAATCGCGCTGGTGGCGATCCTTCAGGCGCAACAGTTCCGGGCCGTAAGCCTGCCAGCGCCCGGTTTCCTGCCACAATTCGGCGGGAATCACCGCCGGCATCAAAAGCTCGACGGCGCCGGAACGGTTCATCTCCTCGCGGATGATGGTCTCGACCTTGCGCAGCACGCGCAGGCCAAGCGGCATCCAGGTGTAGATTCCGCCCGCCAGCCGCTTGATCAGGCCGGCGCGCAACATGAGTTGATGACTGACGATCTCCGCGTCGGAAGGCGCTTCCTTGAGCGTGGAGATAAAAAATTGCGAACGGCGCATGGGAGTTCCCGGAAAAAGAAAAGCACAATTCTACAAGGCCCGCGTGCATCAGGGGCGCGGAGGAAGTTCAGGAGAGGGCTATCGTGACGGGCTCGAACATGAAGCGCAATGTTTGCCCAGGGCTTTTTCCGGGGATACGTTCAACTTTTTCCCGTACTGCCGAAACCCCCGGCGCCGCGCGCGCTGGCGGTGAAATCCTCGACGATGTTGAAACGCGCGTGCAGCACCGGCACGATCACCAGTTGCGCCAGCCGGTCGAGCGGTTCGATGGTGAAGGCTTCCCGGCCACGGTTCCAGGTGGACACCATGATTTCGCCCTGATAGTCGGAATCGATCAGGCCGACCAGATTGCCGAGCACGATGCCGTGCTTGTGCCCAAGCCCGGAGCGCGGCAGGATCATCGCCGCCAGCCCCGGATCGGCCAGATGCAGCGCGATTCCCGTAGGAATCAGATGCGTTTCTCCCGGCAGAATCAACAGCGGCGCGGGCAGGCAGGCGCGCAGGTCGAGTCCGGCAGCGCCGGGGGTGGCGTAATGCGGCGGAACATCGTGCAGGCGCGGATCGAGAATCTTGAGGTCGATGGCAACGTGGGGGGTGGTTTCAGTCATGGTGTTGGCGATGGTTCAGGAAAGAAGTTTTGCGATATGCGCGACCAGCGCGCGCGCGAGGGCGATTTTTGGACCCGGCGGCAGCGGATGCGCGCCTGCCGCGTCGAACAGCGTGAGAGCATTGTTCTCGCCGCCCAGACCGTCCTGGATCAGATTGCCGACGATCAGCGGGATTTTTTTCGCCTCCCGTTTTCTCGCGGCGTATTCGGCCAGATTGCGGCTCTCGGCGGCGAAACCGACGCAGAACGGCGGACGGGGCAAGGCCGCGACCTCGGCCAGGATGTCCGGGTTGAGCTGCAACTCGATGAGGGGCGGCACGCCCTCCCGCTCGTCCTTCTTGAGCTTTTCGGACGCCGGATGCGCGGGGCGGTAATCGGCGACGGCGGCCACCGCGATGAAAATTTCACTGTCTTGCGCGCGGCGCATGACTTCTTCATACATTTGCGCTGCCGAAACAACGTCGATGCGAAGAACCCCCGGCGGCGCGGCAAGCGCCGTCGGACCGGAAACGAGCGTGACTTCGGCCCCGGCCTCGGAAGCGGCGCGGGCAAGCGCGTAACCCATCTTTCCCGAAGAAAGATTGGTGATCCCGCGCACCGGGTCAATCGCCTCGAAGGTCGGTCCGGCGGTGATCAGCAGCTTTTTCTTCGCCAGTACCTTGGGCTGGAAGAAGGCGATCAGCGCCTCAAGAATTTCCTGCGCTTCGAGCATCCGCCCGGCGCCGCTTTCACCGCAAGCCTGTTCGCCGCAGGCCGGACCGAGCAGTTCGACGCCATCGGCACGCAAACTTTGCGCGTTGCGCTGCGTCGCCGGGTTTTCCCACATCTGCCGGTTCATCGCGGGTGCTGCCAGCAGCGGACATTCGCGCGCCAGCACCAGCGTAGACAACAGGTCGTCGGCCAGGCCATGCGCGGCCTTGGCGAGAAAATCGGCGGAAGCCGGCGCCACGAGAATCGCGTCGGCATCGCGCGAGAGATTGATATGCGCCATATTGTTGCCGACACCTGCGTCCCACAAGTCGGTACAGACCGGCTCCCCGGAAAGCGCCTGGAAGGTTACCGGCGTCACGAAGCGCATCGCGGCCCCGGTCATCACCACCTGCACCCGCGCCCCGCTTTTTAGCAGCAGGCGGGTCAGTTCAGCCGCCTTGTAGGCGGCAATCCCGCCGGTGACGCCGAGCAGAATACGCTTGCCGCGCAACTCCGCGCATGGATCGACATTCCCGGAGGAAGCGCCGGGGGTTGTGCTTGAAAGGTCGTCTACATCGTTCATCATGATCACGCCGCTATCTTCGTTACATGCATATTCACATGGATGTCGTCGTAAGGGCAGGATAGCGCGCCATTTTCAGCCCGTTCGATCAGGCCGAGTTCAACCAGCGCGGCGGCATCCTCATGCACTCGTTTCACGTCCCGCCCAAGGCGGCGGGCAAGCTCGCGCACCCCCACGATCCCGGAGCCTTGCAACTCGGTCAGCATCGCCCAGCGGTTCGAGGTGAGACGCGAGAAAAACGCGGCAGGGGTCTCGAAATTCAGGGTTTCCCCCATGTAGCTCCCGCGCTCGACGCCGATCCTTGCAACCGTCATGGCATCGCGCAATGCCGCCTTCCAGTCGGCGCGAATGGTAATGGTCAAGGTGCGTTCCATGTCTTACTCCTTCCGTTTGGCGACTTCGGCAGCGAAATCCTCGCCAAGTTGTTCAAGGCTGACGAAGGTATAAGGAAATTCCTTGCCGTCGAGATGGCAGTGATCTCCCTTTCCGCGCTCGTTGTCAAACCCCACCACCCGTTTGCCACTCTTCACATACACGAGACTGTACTTGTAACAATGCCCGGACGGCGGCACAGGTTCCAAAACCTGCCAGATGCTGATCTGGATGATCCCGTCGTCGGTGTCGCTCCTGAACTGGGTAATGAGTTTGGCTTTCACATTGTCGATTCTAACAATTCTCTTTTGTTGTTGGCAATATCGACAACGCCTGAGTCCTGACAAAATCTTCGTTGTTGTTCCTCAAGGCAGCTTAAGCCATAAAATGGCGGCTTTCCATTCTATAGAACCTCTGGAAACTTTCAATGGCGATCAATGACTGGCCGGCGGACGAGCGTCCGCGTGAACGCTTGCTGGCGCGGGGCGCGGGTGCCTTGTCGGATGCGGAGTTGCTGGCGATTTTCCTGCGCACCGGGATTCGCGGCAAGAGCGCGGTCGATCTGGCGCGCGAACTCCTGTCCCGGTTCGGAAGTCTCTCCCGGCTCTTTGCCGCCTCGCAGGAGGAGATTGCCCAGGTGCCGGGGATGGGGAGCGCCAAATATGCGCAATTGCAGGCGGTTCTGGAAATGTCCCGCCGCGCGCTGGCCGAGGAACTGGCGGAGGGAGAATTCCTGAATTCGCCGCAGACGGTGCGCGATTATCTGCGCCTGTCGATGGCCGCATTGCCGCACGAAGTCTTCACCGCCCTGTGGCTCGACGCCAGGAACCGGCTGATTGCCAGCGACGAACTCTTTCGCGGCACGCTGACCCAGACCAGCGTCTATCCGCGCGAAGTCGTCAAACGCGCGCTGGCCCATAACGCCGCCGCCGTGGTGCTGGCGCACAATCATCCTTCCGGCGCGAGCGATCCTTCCCCTTCCGACATGAGCCTGACGCGGGAACTGAAAAAGGCGCTGGCGCTGGTCGAGGTGCGCCTGCTCGATCATTTCGTCATCGCCGGAAACCGCCCCCCGTTTTCCTTTGCCGAACGGGGACTGCTGGAAGGACAGGGGATCGCGTGAATGCCGCCCGGTGCTTGCAAACGAGCCTTCAATTTTCTAAATTTGTTTAAATAATTCCTTGCTAATATAAACTACTGTAGCGAAACATTATTTAAACAAATTTAGAAAATTTCGGCCAAATTTCGGCCAAAACGAAGCACAGAACGCGGCGTCGAATCCGCTTTCTCCTATTCTGCCGGGAATCCGGTGAGTAGATGCTCGGATACCCAGAGCGCTTCGGCTTCGTTCAGGAAACGGACCCAGGGCGGCATCGGGGTGCCGTCGCGGCCGTGGATGATCGTGACGACAAGCGACTCCGCCGGCCTGCCGCGCAATACCTCTGGCGTCAACGCAGGGCCAAGACCTCCCTGCAGGGTCATTCCATGGCAGGAGCCGCATTCCTGGCGCACCATGTGCACCAGTTCCCGAACGCGCTCCGGCGACGGGGCGGGCGCCTGTTCGCGCGGCGTGTCGGCCCACGCCAGCGCTGCTCCCAGAAAGAGTATCAGTCCTGCCGTTTTCACTGCAAAGCCTTGTGTCGTTTGTGCCCGCCCAGCGCGGTCGGCAAGCGGGATGTCGCGCGTGTTCCAGCCGGCCTTCATTCGACGATGACTTTGCCGGTCATGTCCGGGTGCGGGCCGCATTCATACGAAAATTCGCCCTTTTGCGAAAAGGCGCGCTGCCAGCTTTCATCAGGAAACAGAGGATCGGATTCGGGAAGGTTTTCGGCCTTGAACCAGACGGTGTGATAACCCCGTTTTTCATAACTCTTCCAGACCACCGTGTCGCCAGCCTTGATCCTGATTTCTTGCGGCACGAATTTCATTTTCTCGATCCGTACTTCGACAGTATCTGCGATTGCTGCGCCAGCAAAGAACAACATTGCCAAAAAACATAAGCGGTGCATTTTTATCATGGCGGGTTCTCCAAAGAGGGGGTGTCCAGCACACTCTTTTTAACATATTGCCGGCGGCACGCCAAAAAAAACCGGAGGCTGTTGCAGCCTCCGGTTGTGCGAGCCTTTGGCAGGCTGTGATCAGTAGATGTCGTGCTGCGTGTTATGGACGTTGAATTTGCCCGTCGGCGTCACCAGGCGCGGATCCTTGATCACGGTTTTCAGCTTGCGCGTCTTGTCGTCGAGAATCACGATGGCAGACGGTTCGGTCTTGTTGCCGGTCCAGATCGAGAACCAGATTTCATCGCCTTTCTCGTTGTATTCGCCATGAACGGCACGTTGTATCCCCTTGGTCTTGCCCAGGTTGGCCATTGCCGCCAGGTCGATGGTTTCGGGCTTCGGATCGGGATTGGCAAGATCGTCGATGTTATAGACCGTTACCGTGCCTGCAAGCTTCGCATCCGGATTCAGCGGGGTGTCAGCCCAGAGGTTCCTGGACTTCGGATGCGTCTTCACGAAGAGCGAGTTGGCGCCGTGATTCTTCAACTCCTGGACGACCTTCCAGGCATATTGCGAATGCCCTTCGGGATCAGCGCCAATCAGGGTGATTACGTCGGCGCCCAGGTGCGAAGTCGCCCAGACCGGGCCAAACTTGGGATGAACGAAGTTGGCGCCGCGCCCCGGGTGCGGGATTTTCGCGGTGTCGATCAGCGCTGCTGCCTTGCTTTCCTTGGTGTCGACGACAGCCACCTTGTTGGAGGCGTTGGCCGCAACGAGGAAGTAACGCTTCGTCGAATCCCAGCCGCCGTCATGCAGGAATTTGGCGGTCGGAATCGTGGTTTCCTTGAGGTTGACGATGTCGGAATAGTTGACCAGCTTGACCATGCCGGTTTCCTTGACGCTGACGACCCATTCCGGCTTGGCGATCGAGGAAACGATCGAAGCGACGCGCGGTTCCTGGTGATAGGCGCCGTCGACAGTTACGCCACGGGTCGAAACCAGCTTCAGCGGTTCCAGCGTGCCGCCATCGAGAATCACGTATTGCGGCGGCCAGTAGGCGCCGACAATCGCGTATTTGTCCTCATAACCCTTGAATTTCGAAGTGTCGACCGAACGCGCTTCCAGGCCGGCCTTGATCGTTGCGACTACCGTGGGTTTCTCGTACCACATGTCGATCAGGTCGAGACGTCCGTCGCGCCCGATGACATAGATATAGCGCCCGGAAAGGGACAAGCGTGAAATATGTACCGCATAGCCCGTCTTGACGATACCCCAGATCTGCTTGGTGTCCCCGTCGATCAGGGCGACTTCGCCCGCGTCGCGCAGGGTAACCGAGAAGATGTTGTCCAGATTGACGTTGTTCATCTTCTTCGTCGGGCGATCCTTGACGGCAACGTGTACCTTCCAGGAATCCTTCATTTCCTTGATGCCCCACTCGGGCGGAACGTCCGGCGGCGTTTGCAGGTAATTGGCCATTTCGGTTATTTGCGCTGCCGACAGGATGTCGTCGAAGTTCGGCATGCCGCCTTCCGTGCCATAGGACAGGATTTTTTCCAGGCGCGAGGTGCCCAGTTTCTTCGTTGCTTCCGGCTCCAGGTTCTTGCCGGTAGCGCCCTTGCGCAACATTCCATGGCAACCGGCGCAGCGCTCGAAATAGATCTTGGACATCGCCGCCTTGCGCTCGGGGCTCAATCCCTCTTTCTGGGCCGCCGGCGCTGCTGCCGGTGCTGCTGCTGGGGCCGGGGCCGGTGCCTTTGCCGGAGCCTGTGCATATGCCGTACCAATCGATCCAATCAGCAGCGGGATCGTTGCGAGTGTCAATACGTTGCGAAATGCTTTATGCATCTTCCTCTCCTCAGTTCCGTTACCATAAATAAATGAAAGCGCCAATCCCGCCGCAACATGGCTACCGCGACAAGAAGCGTCCGTTCCTACTATTGTTTTTTCTTTCTATCGTATCCTTGACGCAAATCACCATTTTTTGACTTATGTTAAAAGAGGAGGATTAAAGTACCTGTCTTTGACTGAGGTTAAGCATTTCCCGTTGTACGCTACCTACAGTGGGTTTGGGGTTTTTTCACCGCCTTTCGAGCGGGAAGCCCCGGCCTTCGGGTTAAGGCTTTCCACTGGGCTTCAAGCATCATTTCATATCCTGCCACTCCATGAATCTTTCCAATTTGCCACCTTCTTCCCGGAGACCTTCCGGCTGTGTCTATCTGGTCGGCAGCGGTCCGGGGGATCCGGAACTGCTCACGCTCAAGGCGGCGCGTTTGATCGGAGAGGCGGATGTCATCGTCTACGACCATCTGGTCGGCGCCGGCATTCTCGATCTGGCGCGGGCAGATGCGGAAATCATCTACGTCGGCAAGGAAGCTTCGAAGCACACCTTGCCTCAGGAAGAAATCAATGTGTTGCTGGCGCGTCTGGGGCACATTGCCGGACGGAAGATCGTCCGCCTGAAAGGCGGCGACCCGTTCATTTTCGGGCGCGGCGGCGAGGAAATCGAGGCGTTGATCGAGGCGGGAATTCCATTCGAGGTCGTGCCCGGCGTCACTGCCGCTGCCGGTTGCGCCGCCTATGCCGGAATCCCGCTCACCCACCGCGACCATGCCCAGGTCTGCGTGTTTGCAACGGGGCATCTGAAGGACGGCAGCATCAACCTCGATTGGACTGCGCTGACGCGACCGCGCCAGACGGTCGTTTTCTATATGGGCATCAGCGGCATTCATGAAATCTGCCGGCAGATGATTGCACACGGGCTGTCTTCGCATACGCCGGCGGCGGTGGTGCAGCATGGCACGACGCGGCGGCAGCGGGTGCTGGTTGCCGATCTGGCCTCCCTGCCGGAACGTGTGGCCGAAAGCGGGATCACCGCGCCAGCGTTGATCATCGTCGGTAGTGTCGTCGGATTGCGCGAAAAACTTGCCTGGTACGTGGCGGAAGAGGAACGCGCAGAACAGGCTTCGCCAGCGCGTCCGTCCGTTGCGCGGCCTTTCGCGGGAAAGGGTTTCAGCCAGCCGTGGGCGCAAGCAGCGGCAACAGCGCCGCAGGGCTGAGGACGCAAAAGCCCGCACGGTTTCCCTTGCGATCCTCCCGTTTCAAAAAACGCTCCAGGCGCAGCAGTTCGCGGTCGCGCGTGACCAGATACGAAGCATGGCTGCGAAGAGCCAGTTCCAGAAATTTCTGATCGTCGGAATCGCGGCAACGGGGTAAGGCGGACATCGCTTCGGCTTCCTGCTCCCCGGAATCTTCCAGTACAACCAACGCGCGGTATGCGGCCAGCGCTTCTCGCGGGCTTGCCGTGTTTTTCCTTCGCTCCGCGCCTTCAAAAAGCTCCAGCACCCGCTCCAGTTCGCCCATCGTTTGCGCGTCGGCAAGGCACAGGCATCTGCCCGCCTCCAGCGCGGACGATAACTCCGCCAGCGCCGGGTCGCGCCAGTAGAAAAGGTCCAGCACCACATTGGTATCGAGTACGAGTCGCATGGTGCGCTATTCTAGCGGCTGTTTCCCAAGCCGGAATCCCCATGCCTTCTCCCGCATCCGCTGCCCCGCCGCCCGGCAGATTATTGCTGGCCCCGATGGAAGGGCTGGCCGATGATGTGCTGCGCGAAATCCTGACCGATATCGGCGGCTATGATTGGGCAGTGACCGAATTCGTGCGGGTAAGTGCCAACTGCCTGCCGAAGCGCGCTTTCCTGCGCGTCAGCCCGGAGTTGAAAAACGGCGGACGGACGCGCGCGGGAACCCCGGTATGGGTACAACTGCTCGGCAGCGCTCCGGAGATCCTCGCACAAAATGCTGCTGCGCTCTCTCGCCTTGATCCGCCGGGAATCGACCTCAACTTCGGCTGCCCTGCGCCAGCGGTCAATCGTCATGGCGGCGGTGCGGCGCTGCTGGAAGACCCGGAATTGCTTCTCTGCATCGCCCGCGCGGTACGCGCTGCGGTACCGCCAGCGATTCCCGTCAGCGCCAAGATGCGCCTGGGTATCGAGGACACTTCGCGCGCGCTCGATTGCGCGCGGGCGCTGGACGAAGGCGGCATCCAGCGCCTCGTCGTCCATGCGCGGACAAAAGCCGAAATGTATCGGCCTCCGGCCCACTGGGAGTGGATTGCGCGTATCCGCGCCGCAGTGCGCGTGCCGGTCGTTGCCAACGGCGAAGTCTGGAGCGCCGCCGATTACCACCGCTGCCGCGCGGAGAGCGGCGCTGCGGACGTGATGCTCGGGCGCGGTGCGGTTGCCGATCCTTTCCTCGCGCGTCGGTTGCGCCATGACGAAATTCCCGACCGCGCCGCCGAATGGGAAGCCTTGCGCCCGCATCTGGCGCACTTCTGGGCAAGGGTTCGCGCCAAGGTTGAAGCGCGCCACGCGCCGGGACGGATCAAACTGTGGCTGGGGATGTTGCGCCGCCACTACCCGATGGCCGTGCCGCTCTACACCGCGATCCGCTCCCTGCGGCGCTGCGACGAAGTCGAACATCTCCTGGTACAGAATGGAATTCCTGCCGTAGCGTCCGGTTTCCCGGATTGATATGCTGGGCAAGAATGTCTTTTGGCGTATTTTTCAACTCTTCGGCATTTGAACACCTGTCGAGCGCAATCCCCGCCATTCATGGCGGGGTCAGCGAGACATGGCGTAACAGGCGCCGAAGGCGCCCCGCGTTGTGTCGAGGAATCCCCAAGCTTCAGGTTGGGGTGACTCAAAATTCCTGAAAGCCGGGGAGCTTCGCCTTAAGTTGGCGTTTCTTCGAGCGTTTTTTGAGCCTCAAGCAACGCGCCTTGCAGATCCTTGCAAACGTTGTGTGCGCCGAGGCGGTCGAGGAAACCGGAGCGCAGTATCAGCGAGCCGGGTTGTTGTCCCGGAGAGCAGAGAATCATGCGACGATTCTCGCGCTGCATTTGCTGATGAACCGTCTCCAGCCCTTCCAGCCCGGTGGTATCGAGTTGCAGAAGATCCTGCAGGTCGAGCACCATCACCTGCGGACGCATTTCGCGTGGGGCGTGCAGGATTTCGAGTTTGTTGACGCTGCCGAAAAAGAGTACTCCGGAGAGTTTCCACACGGTAGCGCGCGGGGCGCCCTCATGGGTGAAGAAAGACGAGGGTTCGAGGTTTTTGTCATTGAGCAGGTCGTGCAGCGGGCAGGCTTCGATTTTCGTCAAGGCCGAGACGCGATAGATGAAGAGCAGCGTGGCCAGCACCATGCCCAGTTCGACGGCGAGGGTGAGATCGAAGACGACGGTGATGAAGAAGGTCGCCAGCAGCAGGATGCGGTAATTGTAGGTATAGCGTTTCAGTTCGCGGAATTCGCGCCAGTTGCCCATGTGTACCGAAACGAGGACGACAATGGCCGAGAGGACGGCAAGCGGAATGTAACTGGCCAGCGGCGCGGCGACCAACACGATGACAAGCAGACTCATCGAATGGACGATGCCGGCCACCGGAGTGCGCCCGCCGCTTTTGGCGTTGGTCGCGGTGCGCGCAATTGCGCCGGTGGCGGCGAAACCGCCGAAGAACGGCGCTGCGATGTTGGCAAGCCCTTGCGCGATCAATTCCTGATTTGGATTGTGGCGATCGTTGACCAGGCCGTCGGCGACGCGCGCCGACAGGAGCGATTCGATGGCGCCGAGCAGCGCGATGGTCAAGGCCGGAGAGATCAGTTTTCCCAGTGTTTCCAGCGAGAGGGCGGGCACGCCAAAGGCCGGAAACTGCTGCGGAATGCCATTGAAGCGACTGCCGATGGTCTCGACCGGCAGATCCAGGAAGTAGGCCAGCAGGGTGCCGAAGACGAGCACGATGAGTGGCCCCGGCAAGCGGCGCAACGGCGAAAGGCGCTCCGCGAGCTGGTTGTAGAAAATGAGAAAGGCCAATGAGACCAGGGAAAGCAGCAGTGTTGGCCAATGGGTGGTATGGATGCTCGCGCCGAGCACGCGCAGCTTTCCGAAGAATTCAGCAGGCATTCCTCCCGAAATGCTCAGGCCGAGGAAATCCCTGATCTGCGCCATGAAGATCACGACTGCAATACCGTTGGTGAAGCCGACGACGAGCGCCTTTGGAATGAAGCGGATCAACTGTCCCAGATGAGCCACCCCCATGGTGAGCAGGATCAGGCCAGCAATGAAGGTGGCGATCAGCAGATTGTCCATGCCGTATTGCAGGACTATGGCATAGATGATCGGAATGAAGGCGCCCGTCGGGCCACCGATCTGCACCCGGGATCCGCCGAGTGCGGAAATAAAGAATCCGGCAACGATCGCCGTCCAGATGCCTGCTGCCGGCGAGCAGCCGGATGCGATGGCAAAGGCCATCGCCAGCGGCAGCGCCAGGATGCCGACGGTGATGCCGGCGCCAACGTCGCAGCCGAAGCTTGCCAGGCTGTAGCCGGAGAAACATTCGAAGATTCTGGGCTTGAAGGGAATCATCGCAGGAAGAACGAAAGAGCCGGGTTCTCGCCCATTCAGCCTATTTCACCTTCATCCCGGGCTGCGCGCCGGTATCGGGGGAGAGAAGAAAGATGCCGGGGCTGTCGTTTCCGGAGGCCGCGAGGATCATGCCTTCGGAGAGGCCGAATTTCATTTTGCGCGGCGCCAGGTTGGCAACCATGACCGTCATCCTGCCTTGCAACTGTTCCGGGCTGTAGGCGGACTTGATTCCGGCGAAGACCTGGCGCGGCTTGTTTTCGCCGATGTCCAGAAGCAGACGGATCAGTTTTTCCGCGCCTTCGACATGGCTGGCTTCGACGATCCGCGCGACGCGCAGCTCGACTTTGGCGAAGTCCTCGATGCTGATGAGGGCGTCTGTGGCTGGTTGGGTGGTGGTTTGAACGGCAGCCTGGCCGGCTTCCTTCGCGGGTTCTTTCTTTACGGGCTCCACCGGGGCCAGGGATTCCTTGTTGGCTTCGACGAGCGCCGTGATTTGTTTCGGGTCGATGCGGGTCATCAAGTGGCGGTATTCGTTGATTTTGTGGCCTTGCGGCAGCGGCTGCCATTCGCCGCTCCAGACAAGCGGCTCGATGGCGAGGAAGGATTCAACTTCCGCCGCAAGCTGCGGCAGCACTGGCTTGAGGTAGCGCGTCAAATCGCGGAACAGCGTCAGCGCGGTGCTGCAGATGGTATGCAGTTCGGCTTCCCCGCCTTCGCGCCTGGAGATTTCCCACGGCTTTTTTTCTGCCACGTAGAGGTTGGCAAGATCGGAGAGGCGCATGATTTCGCGCAGCGCGCGCGCATAATCGCGGCGCTCGAAACTCTGTGCGATTTCCCCTTCGCGCCATGCCAGCTCGAAGGCTTCGGTGGCCTTGCGGTTGACAGTGCCGAGTGCGCCGTTGAATTTCTTGCTGATGAAACCGGCGCACCGGCTGGCAATATTGATGAATTTTCCGATCAGGTCGGAATTGACGCGGGCAACGAAGTCGTCGAGGTTGAGGTCGACATCCTCCATCGTGCCGTTCAGTTTTGCTGCGTAGTAATAGCGCAGCCATTCCGGGTCGAGTCCCTGTTCGAGATAACTGCGCGCGGTGATGAAGGTGCCGCGCGATTTCGACATCTTTGCGCCGTCGATGGTCAGGAAGCCGTGCGCAAAAATCGCGCTCGGCGTGCGGTAGCCGGCCATTTCGAGTTGCGCCGGCCAGAACAGGGCGTGGAAATAGAGAATATCCTTGCCGATGAAGTGATACAGCTCGGTTTCGGAACCCTTTTTCCACCACTCGTCGAAATCGAGTCCGGTCCGGGCGCAGAGATTCTTGAACGACCCCATGTAGCCGATCGGGGCGTCCATCCAGACGTAGAAATATTTGCCCGGAGCCTCGGGAATCTCAAAACCGAAATAGGGCGCGTCGCGCGAGATGTCCCAGTCGGAGAGCTTGTTTTCTCCCGCGCTGCCGAGCCATTCCTGCATCTTGTTCGAGGCTTCCGCTTGCAGATGGCCCGGTTCGCGCGTCCAGCGGCGCAGGAATTCCTGGCAGCGCGGGTCGGAGAGCCTGAAAAAATAATGATCGGAGGCGCGCAGCACCGGCCTTGCGCCGGAAACTGCGGAATACGGATTCTTAAGCTCATTCGGCGTATAGGCCGCGCCGCAGCGCTCGCAATTGTCGCCGTATTGATCCGGCGCTCCGCATTTCGGACACTCGCCCTTGATGAAACGGTCGGGCAGGAACATTCCCTTTTGCGGATCGAAATATTGCTCGATGCCGCGTACCTCGATCAATCCGGCCTCTTGCAGACGCCGGTAGATATCTTCGGCGCACTGCCGGGTTTCATCGGAATGGGTCGAATAGTAATTGTCGAAGGCGACGTGGAACCCGGCGAAGTCGCGGGTATGCTCGCCATGCACGCGCGCGATCAGGGCTTGCGGCGCGACGCCTTCCTGTTCGGCGCGCAGCATCACCGGCGTGCCGTGGGTATCGTCGGCGCAGACGTAGTGGCAGAGGTTTCCGCGCATTTTCTGGAACCGTACCCAGATGTCGGTCTGGATGTACTCGACGAGATGTCCGAGGTGAATATCCCCGTTGGCATAGGGCAGGGCAGAAGTAACAAGAATGCGGCGCTTCATGAGGAGTGGCTCAGGAGTAAAAGGGCCCAATTCTATAGCGGTTCCCTTGCTGCTTACGAATCCGGAGTGGGCAGCAACACCCCGCATGGACAAAAAATTCTAAATTACTGTATTAATTATTTCATATATATCACTACAGTAGTGATAGTAAATTTAAGTAAATTTAGAATTTTGATTGAACACCTGTCGAGCGCAATCCCTGCCATTCATGGCGGGGTCAGCGAGACATGGCGTAACAGGCGCCGAAGGCGCCCCGCATTGTGTACGGGCGGGTGGTACGGGCGGGTTTCAAACCCGCCCCTACGCCGCCCGTACAGGAACCCCCAAGCTTCAGGTTGGGGTGACTCAATAACCAGGCTTTTTGTTTCTTGCTGAAATGAAGCGGAGATCATTTATTCGTATCAGGCTTCAAGTAGAATTTCGCCCTTGCGTGCGCACCCCGATGTGCCCCCTCAAGGTTTCTTACTCTTTCAAAAAGGAATTCCATGGCGATCAGCGTTGAACAGATTCAGGCCGCCCTGAAGAAGCTGCCGGACCCGAACACCGGCAAGGATTTCGTCAGCACCAGGGCGGCGAAGAACATCAAGCTCGACGGCGGCGACATCGCGCTCGACATTGAACTCGGCTATCCGGCGAAAACCCAGATCGACGCGCTGCGCAAGAAAGTGATCGAAGCCCTGCGCGCGCTGCCCGGCGCCGGCAACGTCTCGGTCAACGTCTACAGCAAAATCGTCTCCCATGCCGTGCAGCGTGGGCTGAAGCCGCTGCCAGGGGTGAAGAACATCATCGCCGTCGCTTCCGGAAAGGGCGGCGTCGGAAAAAGCACGACCGCCGTCAACCTGGCGCTGGCGCTGGCGCAGGAAGGCGCAGTCGTCGGAATGCTCGACGCCGACATCTACGGCCCCTCGCAGCCGCAACTGCTCGGGCTTTCGGGCGAACAGCCGGAATCGAAGGACGGCAAGACCATCGAGCCGCTCATCGCCTACGATGTGCAGACGATGTCGATCGGTTTCCTGGTCGAAGCCGACACGCCGATGGTCTGGCGCGGCCCGATGGTGACGCAGGCGCTGGAGCAACTGCTGCGCGACACGCAATGGCGCGATGTCGACTACCTGATCGTCGACATGCCGCCGGGCACCGGCGACACCCAACTGACCCTGGCGCAGAAAGTCCCCGTGGCCGGCGCGGTGATCGTCACCACCCCGCAGGACATCGCATTGATCGACGCGAAAAAGGGACTCAAGATGTTCGAGAAGGTTGGCATCCCGATCCTCGGCGTGATTGAAAACATGAGCATTCATATTTGCAGCCAGTGCGGTCACGAGGAAGCGATTTTCGGCGCTGGCGGCGGCCAGAAGATGTGCGCCGACTACGAAACCGAATTCCTCGGCGCGCTGCCGCTCGAACTGGCGATCCGCGAACAGGCCGACATCGGCAGGCCCACCGTCGTCGGAGCGCCCGATTCGCGCACGGCGGAACTCTACCGCGACATCGCCCGCCGCATCGCGGTCAAGATCGGCGAGCAGGCCAGGGACATGACGAGCAAGTTTCCGTCGATCGTCGTCAGGAACGACTGACAAGCGATCTTTTTCCCGGAGTTTTTATATGAGCATCAAGTCCGACAAATGGATCCGCCGGATGGCCGAGGAACACGGCATGATCGAACCCTTCGAGCCGAGCCTGATCCGCGAGGCGAACGGCCAGAAGATCGTCTCCTACGGCACTTCCAGCTATGGCTACGATATCCGCTGCGCGAACGAATTCCGCGTGTTTACGAACATCAACTCGACCATCGTCGATCCGAAGAATTTCGACCCCGCCTCCTTCGTCGAATTCTCCGGAAATTACTGCATCATCCCGCCCAACTCGTTCGCGCTGGCGCGCACCGTCGAATATTTCCGCATCCCGCGCAGCGTCCTCACGGTCTGCCTCGGCAAAAGCACCTACGCGCGCTGCGGCATCATCGTCAACGTGACCCCGTTCGAGCCGGAATGGGAAGGTTACGTCACGCTGGAATTCTCCAACACGACCCCGCTGCCGGCGAAAATCTACGCGGGCGAAGGCTGCGCCCAGGTCCTGTTTTTCGAGTCGGACGAAATCTGCGAAACCTCATACAGGGATCGTGGCGGAAAATACCAGGGGCAAACGGGGGTGACGTTGCCGAAGATTTGATTGCGGCTTCCTGCGTCCTTTTGAATGTTTTTTCCGCCTGTTCGGGCATAAAATACTTTGTTCAGGATTCACGCCCCGCCGCAGCGGGGCGCTGTCTTTTCAGAGGTACTTGTGATGGAAATGAAAACAAGGGGTATCGCCGGAATCGTCTGCCTGATGGCAGGGCTGATTCTTTCGGCAAACACCCATGCGGCGATCTATACCTGTGTCGACAAGGACGGCAAGAAAACGTTCCAGGAGCTGCCTTGCCCCGTCGCTCCGGGAACTGCGGTTGCGTCCGGAAAATCCGATTACCTCCCGGTTCTGGCCGATGCACCCTCGATGGAAAATGCGCTGGAAACGATACACCGTTTCGATCTTGCATCGAGCGCGAGAAATCCGGAGGCCTCGATGCGTTTTATTGCCGATTCGTTCAGGGCGGAACTTCACCGGCCGGCAAAGAAGGTGGTCACCTATGATGCGAAAGCTTTTGCCGTCATGCTGCATGAAGTGCTTCCCGCAGTCGAAAAATATCATGTGGAACACTATTCCTGCACCCAGGGCGCCACGACGGGGAAGCAAGAACTCGTTCTCGTCTGCCGCGTCACCGAAAGGGGGAAAATTCCCGGGAAGAAAGAGAATTTGGTGAAGTCGACGGAAACGATACGGATCATCTCCAGGGGAGGAAAAATCCTGATCGACGGCATTGTGGCTAATGCCGAAAGCATGGAAGATCTGAATTAGTATTCGATGCAGGAGTTTGTTGTGAAAAGGAAAACAAACCGCATCGCCGGAATCGTCTGTTTGGCGGTGGAACTGATTTTTTCGGCAAACGCCTGTGCGACGGTACAGTATGAATGTACCGATGAGGATGGAAAGAAAATACATCAGGCGGGGCCTTGCCCAGGATCTCCGGCAATCAGCGCTCCGCCCTGCAAGTCCGACTTCCCGGTTCCGGTCAAATCTCATGGCGTATCGCTGGAAAACGCGCTGCTGACGATCCGCGAATTCAATCGCGCATTGAATCAAAGCCAAAGCCCGGGCATCGCGATGCGCTTCATTGCCGACCCTTTCAAGGGGCAAATTTACTGGCCGACAGGGAAGGTAGAGATGTACGACTCGGCAAAATATTCCGGAATGCTGGACAGTACCTTGCACGCAACCCGGAAATATCATGTGGAACGCTTCTGCACCCAAGCTTCCCCAGTGCAGGGAGACAAGGCATTTGCCCTTGTTTGCCGGACAATCGAAATACAGGAAATCCCTGGAAAACTCCCGGGTTTAACGAAATCGAAAGAAACGATAAGGCTCATCTCCAGGGATTTCGAAATACTGATCGACAGCATCATGACTCATGTCGAAAGCATCGAAGAACTGGATATTGGCGCCGCACCGAAAAACACAACGCCAGCCAGCCCCTGAACCCCACATAGCCCCATTTGAAGGAACCGCGATGCGCTTTCATTTTCCCATCATCATCATCGACGAGGATTTTCGTTCCGAGAACGCTTCCGGACTGGGCATCCGTGCCCTGAGCACGGCGCTCGAAAAGGAGGGCATGGAAGTGCTCGGCGTGACCAGCTACGGCGACCTGTCGTCCTTCGCGCAGCAGCAGTCGCGCGCCTCGTGCTTCATCCTCTCGGTCGACGACGAGGAACTGGCGAACGAGGAAGAGGAAACGATTGCCGAACTGCGCGCTTTTGTGAGCGGCATCCGCAGCCGCAACACCGATGTTCCGATCTTCCTGCACGGCGAGACGCGCACTTCGCGCCACATTCCGAAGGAGGTGCTGCGCGAGCTGCACGGCTTCATCCACATGTTCGAGGACACGCCGGAATTCATCGCCCGCTACGTCGCGCGCGAAGCGCGCGCCTATCTTGACACGCTGCCGCCGCCTTTTTTCCGCGCCTTGACGCATTACGCCGCGGACAGTTCCTATTCGTGGCATTGCCCCGGCCATTCCGGCGGCGTCGCCTTCCTGAAATCGCCGGTGGGAAGGATGTTCCACCAGTTCTTCGGCGAAAACATGCTGCGCGCCGATGTCTGCAACGCCGTCGAGGAACTTGGGCAACTGCTCGACCACACCGGCCCGGTGGCTGCCTCGGAGCGCAACGCGGCGCGCATCTTCAACTGCGATCACCTCTATTTCGTCACCAACGGCACCTCGACCTCGAACAAGATTGTCTGGCATTCGACCGTCGCGCCGGGCGACATCGTCGTCGTCGACCGCAACTGCCACAAGTCGATTCTTCACTCGATCATCATGACCGGCGCGATTCCGGTCTTCCTGATGCCGACCCGCAACAATTACGGCATCATCGGGCCGATCCCGAAGGAAGAATTCGCGTGGGAGAACATCCGCAAGAAAATCGCCGCGCATCCCTTTGCGCCGAAAGGAGCCAATGGCAAGGAAATCCAGCCGCGCGTACTGACGATCACGCAGTCGACCTATGACGGGATTTCCTACAACGTCGAGGAAATCAAGGAAATGCTCGACGGCAGGATCGACACCCTGCATTTCGACGAAGCCTGGCTTCCGCATGCGGCTTTCCACGACTTCTACGGCGACTATCACGCCATCGGCGCGGATCGCCCGCGTTGCAAACAATCCATGGTGTTTTCGACGCAATCGACGCACAAGCTGCTCGCCGGCCTGAGCCAGGCTTCGCAAATCCTGGTGCAGAACTCGGAGGAACGCGCGCTCGACCGCAATGTGTTCAACGAAGCCTATCTGATGCACACGTCGACCTCGCCGCAATACGCGATCATCGCCTCCTGCGATGTCGCCGCAGCGATGATGGAAGCGCCCGGCGGCAAGGCGCTGGTGGAAGAATCGATTGCCGAGGCGCTCGATTTCCGCCGCGCGATGCGCAAGCTTGGCGAGGAATGGGGCGCCGACGACTGGTGGTTCAAGGTCTGGGGGCCGGACGATCTGTCCGAAGAGGGGATCGAGGAACGCGCAAGCTGGATGCTCAAGCCCGGCGACCGCTGGCATGGCTTCGGCAAGCTCTCGGACGGCTTCAACCTGCTCGACCCGATCAAGGCCACCGTCATCACACCGGGGCTGGACGTAGGCGGCGACTTTTCCGAATGGGGCATTCCGGCGGCGATCGTCACCAAATACCTCGCCGAACACGGCATCATCGTCGAAAAGACCGGCCTTTATTCCTTCTTCATCATGTTCACCATCGGCATCACCAAGGGCCGCTGGAACACGCTGGTCACGGAACTCCAGCAATTCAAGGACGCCTGCGACAGCAACCAGCCGCTATGGAAGGTTCTGCCCGAGTTCTGCCAGAAATATCCGAATTACGAACGCATCGGCCTCAAGGAGCTTTGCCAGCAGATCCACGACGTCTACAAGGCCAACGATGTGGCGCGGCTGACGACCGAGATGTATCTCTCCGACATGACCCCGGCCATGCGTCCGGCGGACGCCTTCGCAAAAATGGCGCACCGCGAAATCGAGCGCGTGCCGATCGACGCGCTCGAAGGCCGCATCACCAGCGTGCTACTGACGCCGTACCCGCCGGGGATTCCGCTCCTCATTCCGGGTGAGCGCTTCAACGCGGTGATTGTCCGTTATCTACGGTTTGCGCGCGATTTCAACGCCAGATTCCCGGGGTTCGAGACCGATATTCACGGACTGGTGAAAGACACCGGCGAAAAGTATTACGTCGACTGTGTGCGCTCGCAGCCAGGTTTTTAGCCCGGCACAAAACGTCCGGAAGCCCAGGAAGCGCCAAACGCCACGGTTGCAGCGACAAGAATGAAATAAGCGAGGCGCGCGGCGCGGTAAAAACGCGGGCTATTCTGCCTGTCGGCCAAGGCCAGCATATGAAGCGAGGCCCAGGAAACCGCCGCCCCGGAGAGAATGGCAACGGCGAGAATCTTCATTTCTCCGCCGGAAGCGGGATTTCCTGCCTGGGGCGCCGGAGACGCGCCTTGCAGGAGAAGCGTCGATACCACCCCGGCAACCCAGAACAGGCCAAGTCCCCCGCCGGCGCACAGCGCGGCGCAAAAGCGGGTGATCCATTTCTCCATCGGAAGCCTCCTGTGACATGCTTGAACACCTGTCGAGCGCAATCCCCGCCATTCATGGCGGGGTCAGCGAGACATAGCCTAACAGGCGCCGAAGGCGCCCCACACTGTGTCGAGAAATCCCCAAGCTTCAGCTTGGGGTGACTCAAAACGCGAAGCGGCGCATTTTATAGCAATTTCCCGGAATCGTTGTTCGTTTGCCGAGGCAGGAAACAGTGGGATCTCTTCGACAGGGAAGGCGCAGGAGCTGCGCCCTGTTTTCTAAATTACTTAAATAATACTCTGCTACAGTAGTGATTGATATAAGTGAATTGTTGATTCAAATTTAGAAAATGGAGGCGCTTTTCGGCTTGGGCGCGCAGGCGCGATAGAGAAAATCCGCAACCGGCAACATCGAGCCCGGGCTGCACGAATGCCACACGGACTGCAAAGATGTCGCCAAAGGCGGCAGCAGTGGAGCTCAAGTATAATGAGCGCCGATCGAGCGCAAACTCCGCCGTTCATGGCAAGGCCCGCAAGACGGGTGTTGTGGGCGCGAAAGGCGCCTTGCGCCAAAATTCATTGCGAGTGGCCGCCAACGTTCAGATCTGGACGCCTCGCTTCTTTCTTCCCAGACTGTTTCCCCTCTCCTTCATGAAACCCAGCTTTCTCGATTTTGAACAGCCGATTGCGGATCTTGAAACCAAGATCGAGGAATTGCGCCTCGTTCAGGATGATTCGGCTGTCGATATTTCCGAGGAAATCGACCGTCTCTCGAAAAAAAGCACGCAGTTGACCAAGGACATCTATGCCAGGCTCACTCCCTGGCAGACCGCAATGGTCGCGCGGCATTCATTGCGTCCGGGGGCGCTTGACTACATCAAGGGGATTTTTTCCGATTTCGAGGAACTGCATGGCGACCGCGCCTATGCCGACGATCACGCCATTGTCGGCGGCCTGGCGCGTTTCGGCGGTCAATCGGTGATGGTAATCGGGCATCAGAAAGGGCACGACACCAAGGAAAAAATCTATCGCAACTTCGGAATGCCGCGTCCCGAGGGATACCGCAAGGCGTTGCGGCTGATGCGGCTGGCGGAAAAATTCCGGATTCCGGTGATCACGCTGGTCGACACTGCCGGCGCCTATCCCGGAATCGGCGCCGAGGAGCGCGGGCAATCCGAGGCCATCGGGCGCAATCTCTACGTCATGGCGGAGTTGCGCACGCCGGTCATCGTCACGATCATCGGCGAAGGCGGTTCCGGCGGCGCGCTGGCGATTGCCGTCGGGGACGTGGTGCAGATGTTGCAATACGCGACCTATGCCGTCATTTCGCCGGAAGGCTGCGCTTCGATCCTGTGGAAAAGCGCCGAACGCGCCGCCGATGCCGCCGAAACCATGGGGATTACCGCGCAACGCCTGAAAACGCTTGGTTTGATCGACAAGATCGTCAACGAGCCGTGTGGCGGCGCGCACCGCGACCATGCCGCGATGATGCAGAACATGAAAAAAGCCTTGCAGGAGGCGCTGAAGAATACGGCCAGCCGCCCCATCGACGAATTGCTTGCCGCCCGTTTTGAGCGCCTGATGGCTTATGGCCGGAGCAAGGAACAGACGCTCGACTGAGCCGTCGAGCCGCGTTACGGAAGCGGTTTTCCTATCCATGTCCGATGTTGATTCTTCTGCCGCCTCCGATCCGGTACGCGCAGCGCTGGAGGCTTTCTTCGCTCCACGCTTCGCTGCTGCGGAGTACTCCACCTTCTCCGTCCCGCGCCTTTGCGTTGCCTTCTCGGGCGGCTGCGATTCCGTTGTCCTGCTCGATGCGCTCTCGCGCCTGCCGCTGCTGAAAGAGCGCGGAATCCTTCTCTCGGCGCTGCATATCCACCACGGATTGTCCCCGCATGCTGACGATTGGGCCGCTTTTTGTTCCGGGTTCTGCGCGGCCCGTTCCATTGCCTTGAGCATCGTGGCGGTCAAGCCCGGAGATCGCGCGCGGCGCGGCCTCGAAGCGGCGGCGCGCGAGGCGCGTTATCGTGCTTTCAACGCGCATGACTGCGACTGGCTGGCGCTGGCGCACCATGCCGACGACCAGGCGGAAACCCTGCTGCTCAATCTCTTGCGCGGCGCCGGGGTACAAGGCGCGGCAGCGATGCCGGAGGAACGCGCCCTGAACCTTTCCTGCGCCTCGCCCGATTCCGGCACGCGCCTGCTGCGGCCCTTCCTGTCGCTGCCTCGCGCGACGCTCGAAACATACGCGAAGGCGCGAGGGCTTGATTGGGTCGATGACGAAAGCAATGCCGACGACCGGTTGACGCGCAATTATCTGCGCCGGGAAATCATCCCTCTCCTGAAGGCGCGTTTTCCTTCCGCGACGCGGACACTGACGCGGGCGGCGGCGCACTTTTCCGAAAGCGCCGAATTGCTGGCTGCGCTTGCCGGGGAAGATCTCGGATTGGTCGGCGCGGGGCCTGGATCTTCTGGCGGCGTCCTGGTTCGCGCTGCTTTTTTGAAGCTGCCGCCGATACGGGCGCGTAACCTGTTGCGCTACGAATTCCTGCGCCGTGGCCGCCGCGCGCCGCCTGCGCGCTGGCTGGACGAAGCCTTGCGCCAGTTGCGCGCCGTGGGGGCGGATGCGCAACTTCGGCTCAGTCATGACGCCATCGAAATCCGGCTTTATCGCGGCGAAATCCATTTCCTGCCCCTGCCGCAGCAAAGGCCCGTTCCCTGTGTTTGGCAGGGAGAAGCGGAGCTTGCCTGGGGGAACGGCGGGCGCATCCGTTTTGTCGCTACCGAGGGAACAGGGCTTTCGCGCGCCTTGCTGGAAAACGCTCCGGTACGTCTGGCGCTACGGCAGGGTGGGGAAAAATTGCGCCTCGGCCTTGCCGGTTCGCGCCGCAGTCTGAAGGATCTGTTGCGTGAGGCGGCGTTGCCGCCCTGGGAACGCGCAGCCTTGCCCTTTCTCTGGTGTGGCGGGCAACTTGCCTGGATCGGGGGAATCGGGAGCGATTGCGCGTTCCACTGCCCGCCGGGAGCGCCGGGGATCGAGCCGGTCTGGGAAAAAATGCAGGATTCATTCCTGCCGGGCGTGATCCAGTAGTCGCTGCAAGGCGTTGCGCAAGGACGAATCGGGAAGTGAATCCATACATGCGGTGATTTCGGCGCAGGCTTTTCTGGAGAGCATTCTCGCGGCGGGAACACTTGGGCCCGTTGATCCTTTCAGCATTCCCGGGGTGGGCGCTTGTGTCTCTATGCGTAAGCCGTTACACTGAATCCCCTCCGAAACAAAGGCTTCCGTCAGACGGGGCGCCATCTGCCGCAATTTTGCCGCGGTTGCGCCGTTGTCGGCATGAATGACGACGATCCCTCCCCGAAAATTGACGACGCGGCTGGTGCTTCCCAGGTAAGCGGGCGTCGCTCCGGTATAGATCTTCGCCAGCCGGACAAGAAGTTGCGCATGTGCCAGTAGTTTTCCCGCTCCGCTGCCGCCCTGAAGAAAATTTTCCAGGGGATGTGAGGAAAAGCCGGAGGAATGAGCAGTGGGGTAGGCAGGCATCTGGATTCCGAGTAAAGGGTTTCTCAATGAATATTATTCTGCTATCCGGCCGCACGGCAAGCACCCGGACCTATAACCTGTCCTCGCGCTCCCTGCTGGTGGCGGGAATCTTTCTGCTGCTGGCGCTGCTTGCGTTCGGTTACGCCCTTTCCTGGCTTTCGCTGTATGTTCATCTTCCTTTTATGCCCCAGTCCGCCATTTCGGCCCAGGAGGGCAAGGGAGGAGCGCAGGCGCAGTACAGCCTGGATGCGATGACGACCCGCCTGGGAGAAATGCAGGCGCATTTGTTGCGACTGGATTCGCTGGGCGAGCGGATCAGCACGATGTCCGGCGTCAACCTCCAGTCTCCTTCTCCTGCGAATTCGCCAGCAGGCGCAAAGGACGGGGCGGCGGCTCAAAAGACCGGAAACGAAAGAGAGGGCAATGGCGGAATTGGCGGCCCATTCGTGCGTGCCGCGCCCCAGTCGCCCGATGATCTGCAACGCGAAATCGACCGTTTCGCGCATGAACTCGAACAGCGCTCCGACCGTTTGTTTGCGCTCGAATCGCGGCTGGTCGACCTGTACGCGATTTCCAGCCGTCTGCCGACGATGTTGCCGATTTCCAATCCGCGCGGCATCAGTTCCGGATTCGGCTGGCGTCTCGACCCCTATGCCCGGATGGGGGCGATGCACGAAGGCGTCGATTTCCCCACCGATATCGGCACCCGGGTCAAGGCGGCCGCCGGGGGTGTCGTCACGACGGCGCAGTACCACCCGGAATACGGAAACCTGATCGAGATCGACCACGGCAACGGCTATTCCACGCGCTATGCGCATCTATCCCGGATTGATGTCAAGGCAGGGCAAATCGTCAAGATCGGGCAGGCGATCGCTTTCAGCGGCAACAGTGGCCGCTCGACCGGCCCGCATCTGCACTTCGAGGTTCGTTTTCAGGGCGTTCCGCAAAATCCGGTCAACTTTTTGCAGCACCGTGCCCCGTCGCTCCAAGTGGCTACCCTTTCAGCCTCTCCTCCCCTGGAGTCGTTTTCTCCGAATCCGCCGGGTGCCGCTGCCCCGGCGCGATAATCGGCCACGGTTTGCTGCTGGGCCGCCGCCTTCGCGCGAAGCGGCGCCATGCTAAAATGCCCCGCCTTGTGCATCCCCCGAGCCTGAAGCCCGGGGTTTTCCCGTTGCGAACGACGGGAATTGCGCTCGATGGGCGTTCGTGTTGCTGCGACAGACCGGTTCCGGCGCGGCCTTTTTTCTCCTCTTTCTCATTCACGCAGGCATTATGATTCCCGGCCTTCTCAGGAAAATTTTCGGCAGCCGCAACGACCGGCTGATCAAACAATATTCGGCGACCGTCAAAAAAATCAACGCGCTCGAACCCGGAATCGCCGCGCTCGATGACGCCGCGCTGCGCGCCAGGACCGACGAATTCAGGGCGCGGCTGGAAAAGGGAGAAACGCTCGATTCCCTGCTTCCCGAAGCCTTTGCGGTCGTACGTGAGGCCGGAAAGCGGGCGCTGGGAATGCGCCATTTCGATGTGCAGTTGATCGGCGGCATGGTCCTGCATTATGGAAAAATCGCGGAAATGCGCACCGGCGAAGGGAAAACCCTGGTCGCCACCTTGCCCTGTTACTTGAATGCCTTGGGCGGCAAGGGCGTTCATGTCGTCACGGTCAATGATTATCTTGCCAGCCGCGATGCTGAATGGATGGGGCGGCTCTATCGCTTTCTCGGCCTGACGGTCGGCGTGAATCTCTCGCAGATGGAGCACAACCTCAAGCAGGAAGCCTACGCGGCGGATATTACCTACGGAACCAACAACGAATTCGGCTTCGACTACCTGCGCGACAACATGGTCTATGGCGTTGGAGAACGGGTGCAGCGCGGACTCAACTATGCCATTGTCGATGAAGTCGACTCGATCCTGATCGACGAGGCGCGGACGCCGCTGATCATTTCGGGCCAGGCGGAAGACCATACCGATCTTTATGTCCGCATGAACGAAGTCGCGCCGATGCTCAGCCGTTGCCCGGAAGAGAACGCGCCGGGAGACTATTGGGTGGACGAAAAGTCCCGCCAGGTGCTGTTGACCGAGGGGGGACACGAGCATGCCGAAGAAATACTGGCCAGCCTCGGCATGCTGGAAAGCGGGCGCAGCCTGTACGAGAGCGCCAATATCCTGCTGGTGCATCATCTTTATGCCGCGCTGAAAGCGCATTCGCTTTTCCAGAAGGATCAGCACTATGTCGTGCAGAACGGCGAGATCGTCATCGTCGATGAATTTACCGGCCGCATGATGGTCGGCCGCCGCTGGTCCGACGGCCTGCATCAGGCGGTGGAAGCCAAGGAAGGCGTCAAGATCCAGAGCGAGAACCAGACGCTGGCCTCGATCACCTTCCAGAATTATTTCCGCATGTACGGCAAGCTCGCCGGGATGACCGGCACTGCCGACACCGAGGCTTACGAATTCCAGCAGATCTATGGTCTGGAAACGGTGGTGATTCCCACCAATGTCCCGATCCGGCGCGACGATTTCAACGACCAGATTTTCCGCACGACCGACGAGAAATACACTGCGATCATCGCCGACATCCGGGACTGCATTTCCCGGGGACAGCCGGTTCTGGTCGGCACCACCTCGATCGAGATTTCCGAGTTGCTTTCCGGCCTGCTCGACAAGGAAAAAATTCCGCACCAGGTCCTGAACGCCAAGCAGCATGCGCGCGAAGCGCAGATCGTTGCCCAGGCGGGCCGGCCGGGAATGGTTACCATCGCGACCAACATGGCCGGTCGTGGTACCGATATCGTGCTGGGCGGCAATATCTCCAAGGAAATCGAAGCGATCCGCGACGACGAAAATCTTTCCGAAGAGGACAAGGCTTCCCAAATCGCCGCCAGGCAGGCCGAATGGCAGGAATTGCACAACCAGGTCGTCGCTGCCGGCGGTCTGCACATCATCGGTTCCGAGCGGCACGAATCGCGGCGGATCGACAACCAGTTGCGCGGACGTTCCGGGCGGCAGGGCGACCCCGGTTCCTCGCGCTTTTACCTTGCGCTCGACGATCCCTTGTTGCGCATCTTTGCCGGCGACCGCCTGAAGGCGATCATGACCCGGCTGAATATGCCCGAAGGCGAACCGATCGAGCATCCCCTTGTTTCGCGCTCGCTCGAATCGGCGCAACGCAAGGTCGAAGGCCGCAACTTCGATATTCGCAAGCAACTGCTCGAATATGACGATGTTGCCAACGACCAGCGCAAGGTCATCTATACCCAGAGAAACGAACTGCTCGAATCGGAAGAAATCAGCGAAACCATTACCGCGATGCGTCGCGGGGTGCTCGAAGACGTTTTCCGCACCCATGTTCCCGCCGATTCCGTCGAAGAACAGTGGGATATGCCGGCGTTGGAAAAGACCGTCGCCGCCGAATTTCTCCTGCCCGTTTCCTTCTCCGACTGGATCAGGGACGAGCCGAGCATCACCGACGAAGAAATGTTCAAGCGCTTTGTCGCCATTGCCGATGAAACCTACTCGGGCAAGGCCGCGCAAGTCGGGCAGCAGTTCCATTTGTTCGAGCGCAATCTGATGCTCAGCAATCTCGATTCGCACTGGCGCGAGCATTTATCGGCGCTCGATCATCTGCGCCAAGGGATTCATCTGCGCAGCTATGCGCAAAAGAACCCGAAACAGGAATACAAGCGCGAAGCCTTCGAACTCTTCCAGTCCCTCCTCGATTCGGTGCGCACGGAAGTCACCAAGCTGCTGATGACCGTCCAGATCCGTTCGCAGGAAGAAGTCGAGGAAACCGCGCCGCGCACCGAAGTCCGCAACGTGCAGTACCACCACGCCGATTACGACGAGGCGCTTGGCGCCGAATCCGGCGATGAACCGAAGCCGGTCGAGCTTCCCGCGTACATGCGCGGCCCCAAGGTCGGGCGCAACGAACCTTGTCCCTGCGGTTCGGGGAAAAAATACAAGCACTGCCACGGCAGGCTGGCCTAGTAAAACCTGCAATTCCGGCCAGCCGCGCGTTGGCGGCGAAGCCTGCATTTTCTAAATTTGTTTAAAGAATTCTTTTCTGAAAATCACTACTGTAGCGAAACATTATTTAATTAAATTTAGAAAATTTAAATTCTCCGCCTTCCCCTCGATGACGAAAGGAAGCATCGTATGCCGGTAAATTACTCTACCCCCGCGCCCGAAGCGCTTCATCCGATTGCGGGCGTGCGTCTGGGAACCGCCGAGGCAGGCGTCCGCAAGGCGGGGCGCCGCGACTTGACCCTGATCGCGCTCGAACCCGGCTGCACCGTTGCCGGGGTCTTCACCCGGAACCGTTTCTGCGCCGCGCCGGTGTTCGTCTGTAAAAAACATCTGGCGGCGAAAAATGAAATTCGCGCGCTGCTCATCAACACCGGCAACGCCAATGCCGGCACTGGCGAAGCGGGGCTGCGCGCCGCCGAAACGAGCTGCGCCGCCGCTGCCGCGCTGCTCGGCGTCGAAGCGGCGCAGGTTTTGCCGTTCTCTACCGGCGTCATTCTCGAACCCTTGCCTGTCGAGCGCATTACTGCCGGCTTGCCGCGCGTGGCGGACGACCTGGCCGAGAAGCACTGGTTCGAGGCCGCGCACGCGATCATGACCACCGACACGGTGGCCAAGGCAGCGTCGCGCCGGATCCTGATCGACGGAGAAATGATTCACATCACCGGCATCAGCAAGGGCGCCGGAATGATCCGCCCGAACATGGCGACCATGCTCGGCTTTATCGCCACCGATGCGGGAATCGCGCCGGAACTGCTGCAAACCCTGGCCGGGGAAGCGGCGGAAGAATCCTTCAACTGCATCACGGTCGACGGCGATACCTCCACCAACGACTCCTTCATCCTGATTGCCAGCGGAAAATCCGGCGCGCGTTTCGCCAACGCTGCCGCGCCGGGATTTGTGCTGCTGCGGGAGGCCATCGTCGATGTCGCGCGCGAACTGGCGCAGGCCATCGTGCGCGACGGCGAGGGCGCGACCAAATTCATCCGTGTTGCCGTCGAGGGCGGGAACGCGCGCGCCGAATGCCGCAAGGTGGCCTATGCGGTTGCGCATTCCCCGCTGGTCAAGACCGCCTTTTTCGCCTCCGATCCCAACCTGGGCCGCATCCTCGGCGCGATCGGCAACGCCGGGATCGACGACCTCGATGTCGCCCGGGTGCGCGTCTGGCTTGCCAGCCGGGGAGAAGAAATCCTGGTTGCCGAACAGGGCGGCCGCGCCGCCGCGTACCGCGAAGAAGACGGCGCCCGCATCATGCAGGCAGCAGAAATCGACATCCGCATCGCGCTCGACCGTGGCGCTGCGGCGGCAACGGTCTATACCTGCGATTTCTCCTACGACTACGTGAAGATCAACGCCGATTACCGCAGTTAGGGCGGTTTCGATTTAATCCCGAGCATATTGGGATTCGTAGGGGCGACCTGTGGTCGCCCGTTTTCGTTGCATTCGGATGATTGCGGGCGAAACCCCCGCCCTGGCGGGCACCCCCTTTGGAAAAGGGGGCTTGATAAGCCTCCCTCTTCGAGGGAGGTGGCGCTTTAGCGCCGGAGGGAGATTTGCCGCCCCTGCAAACCCAGGCATGCTGCCGCATGAATCGAAACCGCTACCCCCGTCCTACGCTATTGTCATTCTTCGCGCAGGGCATGATTTTCTAAATTTACTTAAAGAATGTTTCGCTACCGTAGTGATTTTCTGACAAAAATTATTATAGTAATTTAGAAAATTACACGAATCATCCCGAAATCCGCAAACCGGTTTTTTTCAGGATCGCCGTCGAAAAGAGGATGTCGCGCGCGCGGCAGGCGTCGCCGAGGAGGGCGGCGATGATTTCCACCTTTTCGCGCGCTTCCTCGCGGGTGGGGGCGTGCACCATCGCGAAGAGGTTGTACGGCCATTCGGGGAGCTTGCGGGGGCGGCGGTAGCAGTGGGTGACGAATTCGAGCGCGCCGATCCGTTCGCCGAAGGCGTCGACGGACTCGTCGGCGACATCCCAGACGCTCATGCCGTTGGCCTTGTAGCCGATTGCGTAGTGATTCGGCACCGCGCCGATGCGGCGGATGCGGCCTGTGTCGAGCATGGCTTGCAGCCGCGCGATGACTTCGTCCGCGTCGATGCCCAGCGTCTTTGCCAATTCGTCGTAAGGGCGCGGGACGAGCGGCAGGCCGGCTTGCGTAGCCAGCATCAGGCGGCGGTCGAGGGGGTCGAAGGTTCCGGCGTTCTCGTTCATAGACGCGCCTCCAGTTTCATTTCGACGAAGTATTCGCGCTCCTTCGGGAAGGGATAGACCGGCAGCCCGGTTTCGGCTTCGATATGTTCAATGGCGGCAGCGATGCCTTGCGGGGTTTCGGTCGCCAGCACGAACCAGAGGTTGAATTCATGATCGCGCCGGTAGTTGTGCGCGACTTCGGAGAGGGCGTTGACGCTGGCGACGATTTCTTCCCAACGTTCTTCGGGCACGCGCATCGCCGCCAGCACGAAGGCGCCTCCGATCCGCTCGATCTGGAACATCGGGCCGAAGCGGGTGAGGATGCCTGCCTGGAGCATTGCACAGAGACGGCGCAGCAGGATTTCCTCGCCGTCTTCGCCCAGGCCAAGCGTTGCGGCGGCGGCGGCGAAAGGACGCTCGCAGAGGGGAAAGCCGCCTTGCAGGCCGGCGATGATCTTGCGGTCGAGAGAATCGAGCGAAGGAGGAATGCCGGAAGCCTTGTTTGCCTCAGGCATAGCGCGCACCGTTCTGCTTGAAGCAGGCGAGCGAGAAGAGGATGTCATGCGCGAAGCCGGAGAGTTCCAGCCTTTCGCGCAGCGCCGCGATGCCGGCGAGCACTTCCTCGCGCTCCTTGCCGTGGATCATGCAGAAGAGGTTGTAGCGCCATTGCGGCAGCACGCGAGGACGCAGGTAGCACAATGTGATTTCGGGTTCCCGCGCCAGCCGCCGCGCGATGAGTTCGACCTCGTCGTCGGGGATGTCCTGGACGAGCATCGCGTTGGCGGAATAGCCCAGTTCGCGGTGCCGGACGACGACGCCGAAACGCTTGATGACGCCTTCCTCGCACCAGCGGCGAATCCGCGCGAGGACTTCGAATTCCTCGCAGCCGACGCGCTCGGCAAGCACGGCGAAGGGACGCATGAAGAGCGGCAAGCCTTCCTGCAAGGCCATGATCAGGCGGCGCTCCAGTTCTTCCAGCGGCGGAATCTTTATGTCCAGCGCGAAACTTCCAGCGGCTTCCGCAGCGGGGGCTCCCTGCTCCTCGCTGCGTTCGCCGCTTTTTTTGGAGAGATCGAAAGCGAGGTCGATATGAAATTCGCGCAGCATGGGCAGTTGCAGGACGGGATATCCGGCGTGTTTTTCGATGGAGGCAATCGCCGCCTGCAAACGTGCCTGCGAACCCGCCGTGGCGACGAACCAGAGGTTGTAATGGTGTTCGCGTTCGTAGTTGTGATTGACCTCGGGAAAACGGTTGACCATTTCGGCAACCTCGCCCAGTTTTTCCGGAGGGACGGCCATGGCAGCCAGGGTCGAGACGCCGATGCGCTTGGGCGCGAACACGGCGCCGACGCGCGAGATTTTTCCGCTTTTGCGCAGCGACTCCAGCCCGTTGATGATGGCTTCCTCGGCAACGCCAAGCCTGGCCGCCAGTTCGGCGAACGGGGCCGGACAGAGCGGAAAATCGCGTTGAAAATCGTTGAGCAAGTGGAATTCGATCGCTTCCAGGGTATGCGCCGCCGACATCGCTCAATTCCTTTTTATCTACAAACCAATCCGCGCCGCGCGGCTGGTGAAAAAGATTCCGGAGGGCGCAGGCACCGTGAATCCGCCGATCCTGGCAAAGCTTTGGGTGTCGTAGATCACGACCTGGTTGCTGTCGCGGGCCGATACCCAGACGGCTTCGCCGCGCGGAGTGAATTCCATGTGCAGGATCGCCTTGCCCGGACTCAGGTTCTGGATCACCTGGTTCGTCAGGGTGTCGATCACCTGGATTTCGGAGTAATCGGGAAACGCGAAATTCACCCAGATCTGCCGCCCGTCCGGACGCGCCATCACAAACACCGGCTGCCCCTTCACCGGAATCCGGCCCGCTTCCTTCCAGGTGTCGGTGTCGACGACCAGCACCTCGTGATGCCCGATCGCGGGCAGATAGGCGCGGTTTCCGGCCACCGTCCAGCCGCGCAGATGCGGCATCTTGTAGACCGGCAATTTTTCCTCGCCGCGCCCGTAGCCGGAAAGAATCTTGCGCGCGCCCTTTTCCGGTTGCCACAGGTCGAGCAGCGCGATGCCATCCTCGCCGTAAAGTCCGGCGAGGAAATAGCGTCCATCCGGAGTCACCATGCCGTCGTAGGGCTGGTTCCCGGCGGGAAAGCGCTGCGTTTTCGGGTTTTTCGGATCGGAAAAATCGCTGACCCAGATCTCGCCGCCGTCGAACAGGGCGTAGGCGAAGCGTTGTCCCGGAATATCGGCCAGCCCGACCACCTTGGAAAATTTCCCCGGCGCATATTCGGCGGGCACTTCGGAGAGCAATTCGAGCGTCTCCGCATCGAAAGCCTTGATCCCGCCGGGGGTGTAGTTCTGCGCGACGACGATTTTTCCATCCTGCGAAATCGAGCCGCCAATCGCGTTTCCGGACTGCTGCACGCGCTTGACCACGGTCGCGGTCAGCAAGTCGATCCTGGAAATCGCGCCATCGCGCCCAAAGACGAAGGCATAGCGCCCGTCGCGCGAATACACCGCCGAGGCGTGCGAGAGATCGCCCAGTCCGCTGATTTGCGCATACGGCGCGCGGGCGCTGGTATCGACCAGGGAAAGCCCGCCGCTGGCGCGCTCGATGACAATGCCGAGATCCCCGGTACCGCGCAACGGCGGCGAGGAACAGGCAGCGAGGAAGAACAGCGGAACGAGGAAAAACAGGGTGCGCATCGCGGCTCCGGAAGAAGTAAAGCCAATCGGGGACTGTAACATTTATAGCAGCGCGGCGAGGCTCATGGATTCCAATCCACCAGCCCCGTCCAGGCCGAAATGAGGACGAGGCTGCCGAACACGATGCGATACCAGGCAAAGCCGGCAAAGGTATGGCGCGAAATGAAATGGATCAGCCCCTTGACGGCAATCAGGCCGAAGACGAAGGAGGCGACGAAACCCGTTGCAAACACCGGAAAATCTTCCAGGTGCAGGTGTTGCCAATTCTTTGCCAATTCGTAGAAAGTGGCGGCGAACAAGGTCGGGATCGCCAGATAGAACGAGAATTCGGTGGCGACCTGGCGGGGCAGGCCGAACAGCATTCCGCCCATGATGGTCGCGCCGGAACGCGAGACGCCCGGCCACATCGCAAGGCATTGCGCAAAACCGATCTTCAGCGCATCCCGCCAATCCATGTCGTCGACACCGGCGACTTTCGGGGCAACCGGACGGCGCTCGATATACAGGATCAGCAGGCCGCCCGCGATGAGAGCGAAGGCGACCGTATAGGCGTTGAACAGGTAGGCCTTGATGAGGCTGTGCAGCAACAGGCCGATGACGGCAGCAGGCAAAAAGGCCAGCGCAAGCAGCAAGGCGAAATGTTGCTCCTTCGGGGAATGGGCAACCCCTTTCACCGCCGCGCCCAGGCGGGCGCGAAAATGCCAGCAAACCGCCAGGATCGCGCCGAGCTGGATCACGATATCGAATATCTTGCTCTGCTCGTTATCGTAATTCAGCAAACTGCCCGCGATGATCAGGTGCCCGGTCGAAGATACCGGCAGGAACTCCGTCAGGCCCTCGACGATGCCGAGCAGAAGTGCCTTGAAGATGAGAATCAAATCCATGGAAAAATTTCCCGGCCCGCAAGGGGCGCAAAAAAAGGGGGAATTATAGAATGCCCCGAATCAGTACGCAGGATGACGGAGTGTGCGTACCGGTGGCCCTGACCCGCCTGGGCCCAGCCCGTAGGATGGGTAGAGCGCAGCGAAACCCATCGGAATTCCAGAGGGAGAGATGATGGGTTTCGCTGCGCTCTACCCATCCTACATAGTGCGCATATTGATGGGACGGATGAGCGCTGCGCGGGTTTGATCCAAGCAGCATATTTTCTAAATTTGATTAAATAATGTTTCGCTGCTGTAGTGCTTTTAATTAAAGAATTATTTAAACAAATTTAGAAAATTTTCGGGGAATCGGGAGATGGAGCGAGAAAGCAGGGAGGCGCAGTGCGCAGGGGATTCCGGATTATCCGCGTCGTCCGCAACGGATCAGCGCGATGGCGGCGATGAAGAATGCCGCGAAACACAGCGCCGACCACATTGCCATCGAAAGGCCGAGGAATACCCAGGCCTTGTCCTCGCAGAGGCCGGGAGCGAGAAACATGAATTCCCATTGCGCGGCAAGCCAGTCGACGATGCGCTCGACCAGATTCGGCTCTCCGATCCCGCAGCGCGGGAACGAGCCGGGCGCGATTTGCATCACGCTCTGATAGAGGGCGGTTGTCGCGCCGCCCAGCGCGGAGAGGCCGATCAGGGCGCTCCAGAGCAAGCGCAAACGCGGCAGGAGCGCGCCGGAGACGGCAAAAAGGAGAATCAACAAGTAAAACACGCGCTGGAAGACGCACAGCGAGCACGGAAAAATCCGTTCGATCCTTTCGATGATGAGGGCTGCCGCGATCAACGCCGCCGCTGCGATGGCGATCAGCGCGAAAACAAGACGGCGGGAGGCGAAGAGTCGGGAAAATGCAAAACGAAATGGAAGCGGCATGGTGTCGAAAAATTTTCAGATAAAGAGTAAACTTCGATGATATAGCGATTCCGAAAAATCCTCATGCCTTGCGTGTAGATTTTGTCTGAAGTTCGGAACTTCCCTGTTACGGAATATGTCGGAATTCTTTTTCACCCTTTTGATCATAACGGAATGAATACTCACATCCTGCTTGTCGAAGACGACGAAAAACTGGCTGCGCTGACGGCTGAATATCTGCGCAAAAACGACTTTGAAGTCGCCATCGAGCATCGGGGCGACACTGCCGAGGCGCGTATTCTCAGCGAACGTCCGGCGCTGGTCGTACTCGATATCATGCTTCCTGGAAAGGACGGTTTCGAGATTTGCCGCAGTGTGCGTCCCAATTACTCCGGCGTGATCCTGATGCTGACTGCGCGCGACGAGGACTTCGATCAGATTCTCGGTCTTGAGCTGGGCGCCGACGATTACATCGCCAAGCCGGTGCAGCCGCGCGTGCTGCTGGCGCGCATTCGCGCCCTTCTGCGCCGCTCGCAGGCATCGCCGCCGGATAATGAAAATGACGAGATCATTTCGTTTGGGAATTTCCGGATCAGCCAATATACGCGCTCTGCGCATCTGGGCACGACGGAAATCGAACTGACCACTGCCGAATTCGATCTCCTCTGGCTGCTGGCGCAGCGTGCCGGAACCACGCTCTCCCGCGACGAGCTGCTGCATGAATTGCGCGGCATCGGCTTCGACGGCCTGGACCGTTCGATCGACGCCCGTATTTCGCGGCTGCGCAAGAAACTCGGCGACGATCCGGACAATCCAACGCGGATCAAGACGGTGCGCGGCAAGGGATATCTTTTCTCCAGGCATGACTGGCAGTAAGGCCAGCACTTCCGGCAGCGGCGCCGCGACTGCCGCGCAACCCGTTGCCGCCGGGCCCGCCAGGAAAGGATTCGCGCTTCCTGCCGGGCCCTACCGCTTTGTGCGGATGTTCTTCAACTTCTACATCCTGGCCGCATGCGCTTTCGTCGGCATCGCGCTCATGGCCGACTTCATCGTCGCCAGAGGTCTGAAGGAAGTCACCGAAGACTATATCCGCCGCTCGATGTCCGGCACCGTTTTCCTGATCGAGGAAGATATCTTCAGTACTCCTCGCAGCAAGTGGCAGCAGACCATCGAGAGGATGAACGCCCAATTTGTCTATCCCCTGGCGATCGTCGAACGCTCCAGCCTCAGCCTGCCGCCGAAACAGGAAGTCCGGCTCGATTCCGGCCTGCTGGCCAGCGACGCAAGCGGCGATATCGTCTATAGCCGGCTGCGCAACACTTCGCAAGTGATTGTGCTTGGCCCTCTCTCCTCCGAGCGCAATCCGAAAAACCCGCAGCACGGCGTTCCGCTCGAATTGCGGATTCAACTCCTGGCCTGGGGGCTCAACGCGCTGGTTCTTGGCGTGGCGGTCTGGTTCTGGGCGCGTCCGATCTGGCGCGATATCGAAACCCTGCGCCGGACGGCGCGTTCGATTGCCGAAGGAAATTTTGGAGCGCGCGCGCCCAGCATACATACCCCTGCCTTTGGACTCTTGACCTCCACCCTGAACGGCATGGCGGATCAGATACAGCGGCTTCTGACGACGCAGAAGGAAATGTCCAACGCGATTTCGCACGAATTGCGCACGCCGATTGCGCGTATCCGCTTTGCGCTGGAGATGTTGACCGGAACCGACAGCATCGAGGAACGCCAGCGCTTGTGGCGCATGATGGAAAGCGACCTCGATGAACTCGACCAATTGATCGATACCAGCCTCACCTATGCCCGTTTCGAGCGCGAACAGCAGGAATTGCACCGTACCGGCATTCACTTCGTCTCCTGGCTGGAAAAGGAAGTCAACGCCCTGCGCTTTCTCGGACGCGAACTGAAAATCGAAGTCGACTGTTCGGCCATTGATCCCGGCCTTGAGCTCAATGTCATCCTGCGGATGCTCAATTACGCGCTTCACAATCTCCTGCGCAACGCCATCAAATATGCCAGAACCGAAATCCTGGTCACCGCCCTGGTCGAGGATGGGAAAGTCGTGATCCACATCGACGACGATGGCATCGGTATTCCGGAAGAGGCGCGCGAACACATCTTTACCGCCTTCGTCCGCCTCGACCGTTCCCGCGATCGTGCGACCGGGGGCTATGGTCTCGGCCTGACGATTACCCGGCGCGCGATGGAACTGCACGGCGGCAGCGCCGCCGCGCACGACTCCCCGCTCGGCGGCGCGCGCTTCACGCTCGCCTGGCCGCTGGACTGATCGGGTCCCCGTTTTTCCGAAGGCAGTCCCATTTCTTCTCCTGTTTACCCTTCTCCAGGCGCTGCGCCATCCTCCGGTGCGGTCGTCCGCGTTGCGCTTGGCGTGCCGCTCCCGCGCCTCTTCGACTATCTGGCGCCGCAAGCCGGCCCCGGGGATGTCGGACGCCTTGTGCACGTGCCCTTCGGCAGCGGCTTGCGCGTGGGAATCCTCCTCGATGTCGGCGTCAAGAGCGAACTTCCCGAAGAACAACTCAAGCCGGTACAGGAAATCCTCACCGATCTTCCGCCGCTGCCTCCGGAGTGGATGCGCTTGTGCGAATTCTGTTCCGGGTATTACCACGCCCCGCTCGGAGAAGTCATGCTCGCTGCGCTGCCGGCGGGGGTCAAGCGTGCCGTGCCCACGAAAAGGCGGCAGATCAAGGCGCGCGCCCGCCGCGATTCTGTCGCGGAATCGCTGCCGGAACTCACCGGGGAACAGGCGGCGGCGCTGGACTCGATCCGCGCGGCAGGGCCAGGCTTCCATCCCTTCCTGCTGTTCGGCGTCACCGGCAGCGGCAAAACCGAAATCTACCTGCGCCTGATCGCCGACGCGCTGGAAGCGGGCGGGCAAGTACTGCTCCTGACGCCGGAAATCAACCTCACCCCGCAGATGGAAGCGCGTCTCGCGGCGCGTTTTCCGGAAACGCCGCCGGTCAGCCTGCACAGCGAACTTTCCGAAGCCATGCGCGCGCGCCATTGGCGTGCCGCGTTTACGGGCGAGGCGCGGATCGTGCTCGGCACGCGGCTCTCTGTCTTCACGCCGATGCCCGATCTGGCGCTGATCATCATCGACGAGGAGCACGATCCTTCCCTCAAGCAGCAGGACGGCATCCGTTATTCGGCGCGCGACCTCGCCGTCTTTCGCGCCCGTCAGCGCGGGATTCCGATCGTTCTCGGTTCGGCAACGCCCTCGCTGGAAAGCTGGGGCAACGCGCACGGAAAACGCGCATCGGCCCGCAGCACAAGCCGCTACCGGCTGCTCACGCTGAACATGCGCGCCGCCGGCAATGCGCGCCTGCCCACGGTGCGCTGCCTCGATACCCGGCGCGAGACGATGCGCGAAGGCTTGTCCGCCGTCCTGCTCGATGCCCTGGCCGAACGCCTTGCGCGCGGCGAGCAGAGCCTTGTCTTCCTCAACCGGCGCGGATTCGCCCCGGTGCTGGCCTGTCCGGCGTGCGGCTGGATTTCGCGCTGCAATCGTTGCGCCGCCAACCTCGTCCTGCATCTGGCCGACCGCCGCCTGCGCTGCCACCATTGCGGCTCCGAGGCGCGGGTGCCGCGCGCCTGCCCGGGCTGCGGCAACCTCGACCTGCAACCCTTCGGGCGCGGCACACAACGCCTTGAAGCCTTTCTCGCCGAATGCTTCCCGCAAGCGCGCCTGCTGCGCGTCGACCGCGACGCGGCCAGAAGCCGCAAGCAGTGGGAGGCCATGCTCGCGCAAATTCACGGCGGAGAAGCCGATATCCTGATCGGCACCCAGATGCTCGCCAAGGGGCACGATTTCCCGCGCCTGACGCTGGTGGGGGCCGTCGGCGCCGATGCGGCGCTCTTTTCCGCAGACTGGCGCGCGCCGGAACGCCTCTTCGCGCTGTTGATGCAGGTGGCCGGACGCGCCGGACGCGCCGATCTCCCGGGCGAAGTGCTGATCCAGACGCAATACCCGGAGCATCCTCTCTACACGGCGCTGACCGCGCACGATTACCCCTCCTTCGCCTTCGCGCAGCTTGCCGAGCGCAAGGGCGCCGGTTTTCCTCCCTACAGCCATCAGGCCATGTTGCGCGCCGAAGCGCCGGAAATGGCGCAGTCCATCGCCTTTCTCGCCAGCGCGCGCGCCGGGGCGCGAAGCTCGGAGCATCCCGATGTTGCGCTCTACGATCCGGTGACGATGCGCCTCTCCCGCCGCGCCGACCGGGAACGGGCGCAGTTGCTGGTCGAATCCTTCTCGCGCCCGGCGCTTCAGGGCTTCCTGAAGGAATGGATGGCGACGCTGAGGCAAATCAAAATCCCGGCCCGCCTGCGCTGGCACCTGGAAGTCGATCCCTTGGAATTTTGATGAGATATTTTCTAAATTACTGTAATAATTATTTGTTAATATACAGTACGGTAGCGATTTGTTCTTTAAGTAAATTTAGAAAATAAGGTGCGCAGAAGCGAGTGGATCCTGCGACTGCGCGCAGGATGACGGTCGAGCAAGATGATGGTCGCGCAAGATGACGGTCGAGCAGGATGACGGTCGCGCAGGATGACGGTCGCGCAGGATGACGGTCGCGCAGGATGGAGTTGGCCTCTCGCTCGCCCCAACGGCCCCGCCTCGTCATCCTGCGCGGAGCGCAAGCGTAGTCGCAGGATCCATTCCGCAGGGGGCGATGGCAATCTGCCGGGCGGACATCTTCTGAAAAATCATTCCATTGGAACGACGTGAGGAAAAATTTTCAGGACTGGATCGAAAATACTCTAATATCTCCCTATCTGTTCCAGGGAGTCTTGAACCCATGAAACCCCTTGAGAGGCGATATCTTCAGGAAATACTGAAAGGAATCCCGATTCCGTCGAGCCCCGCTGTCCTGTCCGAGTTGAGGGCGGAGCTGCAAAGTCCGGCGCCCAGCCACCAGAGCGTCGCGCGAATCGTCGGCAGGGATGTCGGGCTGTCGGCGGCCGTTCTCAAATCCGCGAATTCCCCGCCCTTCGGCAGCAACGGACAAATCAGTTCGGTGACGGCCGGGATCAAGTTGATCGGATTCGACACGCTCGCCAGCCTGATTCATGAACGCCTGTCGAGCGGAGGCGCGGGCGCTTCGGGAGGCGCTTCCCTGGAGCGTTTCTGGGACAGTTCCTCCTATGTCGCTCTGGTCTGCGCCGACCTGGCGGAGGCACTGGGCGGAATTCCGCCCGATACGGCGCACGTTTTCGGACTCTTCCGCGATTGCGGCATCCCGCTCCTGGTGCAGCGGTTTCCGGATTACAAAAAGCTCCTGGGCCGGGCCAACGACAGCCCCAACCGCGATTTCACGGCGGTCGAGGACGATGCCATCTTCACCAACCACGCCGTCATGGGCTATCTGCTCACCCGTTCGTGGAAACTCCCGAAAACGCTGGCGGCCGGAATCCTGCACCACCACGATTACGAGCTCCTGCGCGACGAGGATCACGGACTCGCGGAACAAACCCGGTTGTTGATTGCGATCGGCGCGTTTGCCGACCATATCACCGGCCAGCATCTTCGGCTGAAACAGGATCAGGAATGGAAAAAGGCGGGACAGAAAGTCGCCGCCTATTTCAGCCGCACGGATCAGGAAATCAGCGACCTCGCCGACGATATGCTCTATCGCCTCGACAAGAAGGAGCAAGGGGAAAGGCGCGCGCAATAAGGGCTGATTTTCTAAATTTACTTAAATAATGATCCGCTACAGTAGTGGATTTCAATAAAGAATTATTACAGTAATTTAGAAAGTTTATACCAAAAAAACATCGGTTGGGGTTCGCTGCGCGCGCCGCCAACCGATGTGTTGGGTTACTTACTCGCCCTTCCGGTCCAGCCGGATGTGCAGTTCGCGCAACTGCTTCGTGTCGACCATGGACGGGGCATCGGTCAGCAGGCACTGGGCGCGCTGGGTTTTCGGGAAGGCGATGACATCGCGGATCGATTCGGCACCGGTCATCATCGTCACGATGCGATCCAGCCCGAAGGCCAGCCCGCCGTGCGGCGGAGCGCCGTAACGCAGCGCGTCGAGCAGGAAACCGAATTTCGCGCGCGCTTCTTCCTCGCCGATGGCGAGCGCCTCGAAAACCTGCTGCTGGATGTCGGCGCGGTGGATACGCACCGAGCCGCCGCCGATTTCCCATCCGTTCAGCGCCAGATCGTAGGCTTTCGCCAGACATTTGCCCGGATCGGTGGAGAGCAGTTCCAGATGCTCGTCCTTCGGGCTGGTAAAGGGATGGTGGCAGGCGGTCCAGCGTTTGGCCTCGGCGTCGTACTCAAACATCGGAAAATCGACGACCCATACCGGCGCCCAGGCTTCTCCGGTGAGGAAGCCCTTTTCGTGCCCGATTTTGGCGCGCAACGCGCCGAGCGCGTCGGCGACGATCTTGTTCTTGTCCGCGCCGAAGAAAATCAGATCGCCGTTCTGCGCGCCGGTGCGCTCGACGATGGCCTTCAGCGCCGCCTCGTGCAGATTCTTGACGATCGGCGATTGCAGGCCGGTTTCGTTGAGTTGGGAAACATCGTTGACCTTGATGTAGGCCAGACCCTTCGCGCCGTAGATGCCGACGAACTGGGTGTAAGCGTCGATCTCGCCGCGCGTGAGCGCGCCGCCGTTGGGGATGCGCAGGGCCGCGACACGTCCGTCGGCGGCGTTGGCGACGCCGCTGAACACCTTGAACGCGACATCCTTCACCGCGTCGGTCACATCGGTGAGTTCGAGCGTGACGCGCAGATCCGGCTTGTCGGATCCGTAGCGCCGCATCGCCTCGGCGAAGGAGAGGCGCGGGAAGGGATTCGGCAGATCGACACCGATGCTTTCCTTGAAGACATAACGGATCAGTTCCTCGATCAGCGCGGTGATTTCCGCCTCGTTCATGAACGAGGTTTCGATGTCGACCTGGGTGAATTCGGGCTGGCGGTCGGCGCGCAAATCCTCGTCACGGAAGCATTTGACGATCTGGTAATAACGGTCGAAGCCCGCGACCATCAAAAGCTGCTTGAAGAGCTGCGGCGACTGCGGCAGCGCGAAGAAAGCGCCGGGATGCACGCGGGAAGGCACCAGATAGTCGCGCGCGCCTTCCGGGGTGCTCTTGGTGAGCATCGGCGTTTCGATATCGAGAAAGCCGTGCTCGTCGAGAAAGCGGCGGAAGGCCCGCGCCACCTTGTAGCGCAGGATCATGTTGTGCTGCATCTGCGGGCGGCGCAGGTCGATGACGCGATGCGTCAGGCGCACCGTTTCGGAGAGGTTCTGGTCTTCAAGCTGGAAGGGCGGCGTTTGCGCGGCGTTGAGCACTTCGATTTCGCGGCACAAGACTTCGATTTCGCCGGAAGGAAGGTTGGGATTCGCCGTGCCTTCGGGACGCGCGCGCACCTTGCCGGTGATCCGCAGGCAGAATTCGTTGCGCACCGATTCGGCGAGCGCGAACATTTGCGGAATGTCCGGATCGCAGACGATTTGCGCCATGCCGTCGCGGTCGCGCAGGTCGATGAAAATCACTCCGCCGTGGTCGCGCCGCCGGTGCGCCCAGCCGCAGAGGGAAATTTCCTGGCCGATGTGTTGGGAATTGAGCTGACCGCAATAATGAGTACGCATGATTATTCGTCTGGAAAAAGGTTCCGGGTTTTGGAATGACGCTCCGGGGGCGTAACGACCCCCATGGAGATGATGTATTTCAGGGCTTCGTCGACGCTGATGTCGAGCTCGATCGCTTCGCTTTTGGGCAACATCAGGAAAAATCCGGAAGTCGGGTTCGGCGTGGTCGGCACGAAGACGCTGATATGTTCTTCCGGCAGATGCGCGGCGACGGATTCTCCGGGTTTGCCCGTCAGGAACGCGATCGTCCAGAGTCCCTGGCGCGGATACTGCACCAGCAGCGCCTTGCGGAAGGCTTGCCCGTTCTGCGCGAACAGCGTATCGGAAACCTGCTTGACGCTGTTGTAAATCGAATTGACGACCGGAATCCGCGCCAGAAGGCGCTCCCACCAGATCACGAGCCGTTGCCCGAGAATATTGGCGCCGAGCACTCCGGTCACGAACAGCATCAACAGCGTCAGCACCGTGCCGACGCCCGGAATATCGAATCCGAAGAGATTCTTCGGATGAATCGCCTCCGGCAGCAGGCGCAGGGATTGATCCATCAGGCCGACCACCAGCGACAACACCCAGATGGTGATGACCAGCGGAACCCAGATCAGAAGCCCGGTAACGAAGTAGCGACGCATTGCGATGGCTGGAGCGCCCATTCAGCAGCACGAGCAGGCGCCGTGCCCGCCCTGGCAGGGCGGCGCGGAAGCGGCCTCGCCCGTTGGCGCAGGCGAGCCGCCGCCCTTGAAATCGGTCGCGTACCAGCCTTTTCCCTTCAACTGGAATCCCGCCGCCGAAACCTTCTTTATATAGGTTTCTGCATGGCAATTCGGGCAGGTGCTCAGAAGGGGATCGCTCAGTTTTTGCAGGTGTTCCCGCTCGAATCCGCAGGAAGTGCAGCGATATTCATAAATTGGCATGAAAATACTCCGAAAAAACAGGAAATTATATAGTGAACTGCGCTATTGCGGCGCGGCGTCCTTGCCTTCCGGCGCTTTTTCCGGTGTGCGCTTTTCCGCGTTTTCCCCGGCCTTTTCCCCCTCCGGCTTCTTGAGCATCAGGGTTTTCTGTTTCGGTTCGATGGCGATATCGCGGATCAGCGCTCCGTTGGCGTCCCACGCCCGTTCGTGGATCAGGAGCCCATCGTCGTCATAAACCTTTTCCGAGACTGGCTGCCCCTTCGTGTCGTAATCCTTGAAGGAACCCTGGCGGAGTGGGGTAGCAAAGCCGCGTTTCCTGAGGCTCATTCCGGTGGCGGCAAGCGCGCCGTTTTCATGGTAAAGGGTTTTGTGTATTTCCACCCCGACGAGAACCTGGCGGTATTCGGTCTTTTCCCGGAGTGTTCCTTCCGGGTCGAATTTCTCGTCGAGCAGCGGACGCCCATTGTCGTAATGAAAATCCCGGATGCGCTTGCCGGCCTCGTTGAAGCCCTGTTCGCGTCCGATGAGCCAGGCCGGGGGCGTGCCGGCGAAATGGTAGAGGGTCTCCTTCTGCACCGCGCCCGAAGGAAAATAGCGCCGGTCGGTGCGCGTCGCGCCTTCCGTTTCGGTGATGAACACTGGCGTCCCGCTCTTGATTTCCATCTGGCGAATGATTTCGTCGCCCGCCGCAGCGCGGCATTCGATCGAGCCGCTTTTCTCCGCGAAATCCTGCGGCAAGGGCAGGGCCGGCCATTGTGCCGGCTTGCCGCCGAAGGTGCAGCGCAACGGCGCTTCTTCCTGCGCGGAGCAGGGGAGGGCGCCCAGGAAAAGGAAAAAGGCGGAGGCGGCGGCAATTCCGGATCGTTTCATCGTTCAGGTTCTCCAGTGAGGGTTCAGGGAAGGGGAATTTCCGGCGGAAGATTTCCCGGAAGGTGCGTTTGGGCCAGGTAGCCGTGCGAGCGCATTTCGGCCAGGCGGCTGACGGTGCGGAAAAACTCCTGCGACTGCACGCCCTCGACGTAGATTTCTTCCGGGGCGCAATCCGCGCTGGCGATCAACTGCACCTTGTGGTCGTAAAGAATGTCGATCAGCCAGGTAAAGCGCCGCGCCGCGTTGGCCTGCGCTGGCGAAAGGCGCGGGATGCCGGAAAGCAGCAGGGTGTGATATTCGCGCGCCAGTTCCAGATAATCGTTCTGCGAGCGTGGCCCCTCGCAGAGGGCGGCGAAATCGAACCAGATCACGCCCCGCGCGCGCCGGCGTACCGGAATCGGGCGTCCGAGCACTTCCACCGGGCCATCGGCGTTTTCCCGCACAGCGCCGGAAAGCGCGAGAAAAACGGATTCCATCCTCGCATCGTTTTCCCCGTTGGCGGGCACGAGAAAATGCTCGACTTCGGAGAGGGCGCGCAGCCGGTAATCGACCCCGGCGTCGATCTCGATCACATCGAGCATCCTTTCGATCAGCGCAATCGCCGGCAGGAAACGCTCGCGCTGCAAACCCCCCGGATACAAGCCCTTCGGCGGGTAATTTGAAGTCATCACCAGCACCACGCCGCGCGCAAGAAGCATCTCCAGGAGCCGTCCCAGGATCATCGCGTCGGCGATGTCGGAAACGTGGAATTCGTCGAAACACAGGAGCCGCAATTCCGTCGCGATCCGGCCGGCCAGCCGCTCCATCGCGTCGCCCCCGTTCGCATCCCGCTTGAAGGCGTCCAACGAAACATGCACTTCCTGCATGAAGGCATGAAAATGCACGCGGCGCTTGCGCCGGTACGGCAGCGCGCCATAAAAGGCATCCATCAGGAAACTCTTGCCGCGCCCGACCCCGCCCCAGAAATAAAGGCCGCGCGGCGGTTTTGCCCGGGAGAGCATCTTGCGCAAGGCCCCGCGCCGCGCCACCTTGAACGCGAGCAATTCCGAATAGAGCCGTTGCAGGCGCTGCACGGCGGCCCATTGCGCGGCATCGGCCTCGAACCCGCGCCCGGCGAGCGCCGCCGTATAGGCGTCGATCACGCCGTTGGGCGGAACCTTGAGGATGATATGGGGCATAACTCGTCGGCAACGAAAAAGCCGCTGGATGCAGGCAAACAGCGCGCAAACGACGGCTTGGGGGAGATTGATTCCGGCGGGAAAGCACAGGCCGGTGCACGGACGCGAAGCGTACCACGAAGCCCGGATTTTTCTCAAGCCGATGGGCGGGCATTATTGATTCGGCCCTTAAATACCCTCATTATGCAGGATGTGTATCTCAGACCGCGCAGGGTCGCATAGGTTGGGGTGAGCGCAGCGAAGCCCAACGGAACCGCCTTCGCCCAGGTGTTGGGCTTCGCTGCGCTCTCTCAAGAACCTCCCGTCCTGCATACTGGATCCTGCGCGCAGCGAAGCGGAGTCGCAGACGGTCATCCTGCGCGTAGCGAAGCGGAGTCGCAGGATCCAGGGGAAGATGCCCATCCCTGCTCCCGGGTTTCTTCGGCGCGATTTGCGGCGGCGGGCCGATGACGGCTCTCTCAAGAAACGGCCCATCCTGCATACTGGATCCTGCGACTTCGCGCAGGATGGCGGGGTGTGCTCTCTCAAGAGAAACCGTTTCTCCAAAACCGGATCGCCGCATCGCCCACTACAAAAAACATTGCATTTTTCCGCGCCGGAGCGCAGAATTTTTGGAATAGCCTGCACAAAAAATTCGATCCAATTTTGAAGAAACAGCACGCAAACCCTCTGGCGTTCCGAATCGAAAAACCCCCTCATCGAAAACCCTCCAAAAGGAGTTCCCTCATGAAACGATTCATTCCCCGCACCCTGGGCGGCCTCGCCCTTGGTGTTCTTCTGGCTGCGCCGGCCTGGGCGCAGGAAATCATCGAATGCCCGACGCCCGTGACGACCGGCGCCACATGCAACTACCCGCAAACGATCGGCACATTCACCAACGTCCTGGCGCCGACGGACGACGGTTCGGGAACCAGCCTGAGCCTTTCCGGGAATTCGGTCAGCCTGACCGGCACGACCCCGACTCCGCAATACATTTTTGGCGGGCTCAACATAGCCACCGGCGTGAGCGGCAATGCCAGCAACAATACGGTGCTCATTGACGGAGCGAACCTCGGATCGTCGAACGAGCTTGCGGGCGGGGTAAACTACGGAACCGGCGACGCCGCCAACAATACCGTGACTCTCAAAGGCCCCGTCATTCTTTCGTCGACGGGCGACATTGCGGGCGGCACGGCGGCTTCCGGAGACCATTTCACTGGCAACACCCTCAAGCTGGACAACTACACCGGGACGGCGCCTGCTGGCAATGTTGCGGATTTCGCCTCCTACGAATTCCTGCTTTCGGATGCCTCGCAGCCGCTGAAAGTGAACGGCATGGTGAATTTCTCTGGCTCTGCCGGCGCGCGTGCCAGCGTCGGCTCGGTCGGGCTGGCCGCCAGCGTCAGCTCGCTGTCGGCGCCCAAGATTCCGCTGATCTGCCCGGGCACCTTTTACGGCACCATCGCCAACAACGGCCAGGCCGTCAGCGGCGGCGGGCGCAGCTTCCGGATCTGGCAAGAAAACGACGCCAGCCTTGCCGGCAATTGCGTCTACGCCACCAGTATCCCGACCCTTTCCCCGGGCACGACGCCTCCCGTTCCCACCTCCGACTCGGTGAAGTTTTATATCAAGAGCGATGCGCCAAGCGCTATCTATGCGGATCTCTGGTCGCAGGGAGCGTCTTGCCCTGCCGCCAGCGACATCCTCGCCCGTCAGCACTACCGCGGCACGGTGCAGGGAACCGGCAGCGATGAAGAACTCAACGAACTTGCGCTGCCAAGCGATTTCGCCTATACGGATTGTATCGTCGCCGTCGCCCTGGACAATCTCGGCCACGAAATTCCGGGGGCGTACAGCGAGCCTCTGGCGGTCAATTTTCACACGCTGCCGCTGCTCCCCGGGCCTGTTCTTTCCAACGGCAAAATCACTTCGACCGGCCCCACCGGGGCGCAATTCACGATCAACAGCAATATCCCTGCCATCGCCCTCTGGGCCGCCGTTGCGCCGGGAGCGACTTGCGACTCTACGGAGATCATGGACCTCATTATCGCCGGCGATCCTTCGGCTGATATCGGATCTTCCTCCCTTGGCGTGGGCGGCGAAACTCTTTCAGGGAGCGTGGGGGGGCTGCAAGCCAATACCAGCTACAAGCTCTGTCTCTTCGCCTTCGGCACGAATACGAATACGTCTAGCACCGAATGGAGCGTGCCGTTCCATACCGGCCCCTTCCCGATGCCTCCACTGCCTCCGGCGCTGCCTGCCTTCTCCGACGGCGACACGCTGGCCCCGGGCAGCGGCTACACCGCGCCTTCGGGCAATGCCGGTTTCTGCCTCGGCGGAAACCCCGGCAGCGCCCCGATCACGCTGCGGATCGACAATGTGCCCTACACGATCCAGCCGCTGGCCCAGAACACCTGCCTCGAAATCTTCGCCGGCGGCGCGCATGCCCCGGCCCAGGAGAGCAGCGCCGTCCGCACCTTGCTCGACACCGCCGCCGGACGCGCGTTGATCCTCGACAGCGGCAGCGCCAACATCGGCACGATTGTTCCCGGAGCGCCGCTGCTCGAAGCCCGGAACGGCGAGCTCGTGCTGAATGCCTCGAACACCGGCGGAAACAGCACCACCACGATCCGCGCCACGGTCGATCCCGTCTGCACCAGCACCCGCATCGCAGTCCTCGAAGGACAGGTCAGCGCTCCCGACTGGATCACTTCTCCGATGCCCGCGACTGGCTGCCCGTCCGATGCGCTGACGCCGCCCAGGAGCAGCTTCATGCTCAGCGACGGAAAACTCTCCTGCCATCCTTCTGCGCTCACGATCCGGGGGAACTACGCAAGGCTGACGCTGAAACAAAGCCAAAGCCTGAGCGCCGGCCAGCAGTTCTACGCCGTCGCCGGGTATGCCCCCGCTGGCTGGTTCCAGAACACCTCCCTGGGCTGGGCGCCGCTCGGCAATCAATTCCTGCCGCTCTTCACCGCCACCGAATCCGGCCCGGCGACGGCCACGCTCGTCGACAATCTCGACATCCGCGCCATCTCCGGCGCCGAGCTGTATAGCGGCTTCGGAGCGAATGCGGAGGAAATGATGATGAATGGACGGTATTGCGGGGTGTTCCGGGTCGCGCCTTGAAGTCCCCCTCTTCGAGGGGGAGTGCACTCCCACCGGCGCTAAAGCGCCACCTCCCTCAAAGAGGGAGGCTTGACCACCCCGCCCCTACGGGGCACCCCTCCACGGAGGGGAATTGAAAAGCGGCGCTCCCAGGGAGCGCCGCTTTTTTGGGTGCGGTTTTGATTCATGCGACAAGATGCCTGGATTCGTGGGGGCTTTCTGTCCCCGGTCGCCCGCAGGGCAGGCATCTCTCCGAAACCGGAGCGCCGCATCGCTCCCGGCAACAGGCATTGCGTTTTTCCGCGTCGAAGCGCAGAATTTTGGAATAGTCTGCACCGAAAAATTCGATCCAGGCTTGAAGAACCCGAACGCAAGCATCAGGCGTTCCGAATCGAAAATCCTCCAAAAGGAGTTCCCTCATGAAACGATTCCTCCCCCGCGCCCTGGGCGGCTTCGCTCTTGGCGTCTTCCTGGCTGCGCCGGTTTCGGCGCAGGAACTCTTCTCCGACGGCGACACGCTGAATCCGGGCAGCAGCTACACCGCGCCTTCGGGTAACGCCGCCTTCTGTCTCGGCGGAAACCCGGGCAGCGCCCCGGTCACGCTGCGGGTCGACAATGTGCCCTACACGATCCAGTCGCTTGCCGAAAACACCTGCCTTGAAGTCTTCGCTGGCGGCGCGCGCCCCCCGGCCCTGGAGAACCGCGCCGCACGCGCGTTGATCCTCGACAGCGGCAGCGCCAGAATCAGCACCACCGTTCCCGGAGCGCCCCTGCTCGAAGCCCGGAACGGCGAGCTCGTGCTCGATGCCTCGAATACCGGCGGCAGAAGCGCCGCGACGATCCGCGCCACGGTCGATTCCGTTTGCACCAGCACCCGCATCGCGGTGCTCGAAGGACAGGTCAGCGCCCCGGACTGGATGAGTTCTCCAATGCCCGCGACCGGCTGCCCCGCCGATGCGCTGACCCCGCCCAGAGGCCGCTTCATGCTCAGCGACGGAAAACTCTCCTGCAATCCTTCCGCGCTGACGATCCGGGGGAACTACGCAAGGCTGACGGTGAAACAAACCCAAAACATGAGCGCCGGCCAGCCGTTCTACGCCGTCGCCGGGTATGCCCCCGCCGGCTGGTTCCAGAACACCTCTATGGGCTGGGCGCTGTTCGGCAATCAATTCCTGCTTCTCTTCAGCGCCACCGAATCCGGCCCGGCGACGGCCACGCTCGTCGACAATCTCGACATCCGGGCCTTCCCCAGCACCGAGCTATATGCCGGCTTCGGAGCGAATGAGGAGGAAATGATGATGAACAACCGCTATTGCGGAGTGTTCAAGGCAGCGCCTTGATTTCCACCACCCCGGCGGCTTCGCCGCCACCCCTCCACGGAGGGGAATTGAAAGGAACGGCGCTTTTTGAAAGCGCCGTTTTTTTGATTTCCGGCGCGCTGCGCCGCAGGATTGAATTCCTCTCCCGCAAGCGGGCGAGGGGAACTCCCACCGGCGCTAAAGCGCCACCTCCCTCGAAGAGGGAGGCTCATCAAGCCTTGGAGCGGTTTGGATTCATGCGGCGCCACGCCTGGGTTTGCAGGGGCGGCATCCTGCCGCCCGCAACGGGCCGTTTGCAAGCACCGGGCGAGCACAGGATATTCATCGGGCGCAATACACCCTCGGGGCGCTCCCTTTGGGAAAGAGGGCTTTGATCCTGCGACTTCGCGCAGGATGACAGATAGCACACGCGGGATGATGAATCACCACCGCGCAGTTCAATAGGTTGGGGTGAGCGAAGCGAAGCCCAACGAAATCACCTGAGCCCGAAATGTTGGGCTTCGCTCACCCCAACCTATGCAACTGTATTGCCAGGATCCATCCCGCCGTTTTATTTTCTAAATTAGAATCAAGAATTCACACATGAAAATCACTACCGTAGCGAACCATTATTTAAGTAATTTAGAAAATTTGTTCTATTTCTGTTTGAGCTGTTCCGGGTAGCGCATGCAGAAACGCAGCTCTTCCGGGTAGGGGTAGAAATCTTCGAGGCGGCCTTCCAGGATGTTTTCCCGCGTGCGTTGCCAGAATTCCGGGCTCAGGAGGTCGCGGTGATGCTTGAGGAAAGTCTGGCGCACCCTGGGCGAGCCGAGCAGGAAGTTGGCGAATTCTTCCGGGAAAACGTCGTTCGGCGCGACGGAATACCAGGGCTCGGCAGACATTTCCATTTCCGGGTAGGGGGCTTCCGGGATTGCGCGGAAGTTGCAGTCGCACATGTATTCGATTTCGTCGTAATCGTAGAAGACGACGCGGTTGTAGCGGGTGACGCCAAAATTCTTCCAGAGCATGTCGCCGGGAAAGATGTTGGCCAGCGCGAGTTCCCGGATGGCATTTCCGTATTCGATGACCGCGTGCTCGATCTGCTCTTCGCTGGCTTCGTCGAGATAGAGGTTCAGCGGCGTCATGCGCCGCTCGATATAGAGGTGCCGGATGACGATCTGCTCGTCGTCCTCTTCGATCATCGAAGGAGCAAGCGTGCGCAATTCGTGCAGGAGTTCTTCCGAGAAGCGTTTCCTGGGCAGCGCGACAAGGGAGAATTCGAGCGAGTCGGCCATCCGTCCGACGCGGTCGACCTGCTTGACCATCTGGTATTTGCGCATGACCGTTGCGCGATCCATGTTCTTGGATACGCCGAAAACGTCCTTGATGAGCTTGAAGACGTAAGGGAAGGAGGGCAGCGTGAAGACGAGCATGACGAGGCCGGGAATCCCCGGGGCGACAAGGAAGGGGTCTTCGGAATGCAGGAGGTGTTGCAGGAGGTCGCGGAAGAAGATCGTCTTGCCCTGCTTGCCCAGGCCAAGCATCGTGTACAGCTCGGAGCTGGGTTTGCCGGGCATGATCGAGCGCAGGAAGCTGACATAGCCGGAAGGGACTTCCATGTCGACCATGAAGTAGGCGCGGGAGAGCGAAAACAGGATCCCGATCCGCCAGGCGTCGAGCAGGATGGTGTCCAGCACCAGCTTGCCTTCCTTGTCGTGCAGGACAGGAATCGCAAAGGGCACTTCGATGTGTCCGTTGATGGCCTTGCCGATGATGTAGGCGCCCTTGTTGCGGTAAAACGCGGAATAGAGCACCTGGAACTGGCAATTGGCTTCTCGCCTGGGCCAGCCGCCGAGATATTCCCTGAGCGTGGCGAGGACGAAGCCGATGTCGCGCGAGAGATCGGCGAAGGGGCGTTTCCACTCGAAATCCTCGATGATTTTCCGGAAGGTCGCGCGCAGGCTGCCGTCCGCGCCGGGGTAATAGCTGGAATAGACCGGAGGGGAGGATTCGATGTATTCGGTGGATGCCGCAGGCCGCGCGAAGAGATAGGTGTTGTTGAAATAGGTGCGGTCGAGAATGTTCGTCGTGACCGAGTTGAAAAAGGTTTCCGCCAGTTCCGGCTGCTTGTGCCGGATCAGGAGCCCGATATAGAAGAGCTTGACCTGTTCCCAGGTTTCGTCGTCGAGCGCGCTGGCGTTGAATTCGGTGTGCAGGCGCTGTACCGCGTTGTTGACCTGGGTTTCATAGGAGCGAATCCGCTCGCCGACGGCATGCGCCACGGCCGGCCAGTCGGCAGCTTCAAACAGTTCCTTGGCGCGGCGTCCGTAGACGCGCATGTTCCGGTAATGGCAGTTGAAGCCTTCGATCATCGTCTGCGCGATCCGCAGCGCCAGAGGATTCTGGATATTGAGGATTTCCATGGGTTTTGTCTCGATGCCTTGTTTTTTTGATGGGCGAGGCGCAGGGTGCGCGGGCGCCATGAATCAGAGCGACATCCAGCCGCGCGCTTCGGGCTGGAAAATGACGTTGTCGAGCCGCCAGCGCCGGCCTTCGGTCTTGGGCAGCGCCAGTTCGAGTTCGTCGCCGACGCGCAGCGCGTAGAGCGCCGCGCCGACCGGGCCGAAGACCGACCAGCAGCCTTCGTCGGGGTCGTGGTCTTCCGGGTAGACGAGCGTCAGTTCGCGTTGTTCCTTGCCGTCGAGCGAACGGAGACTGAAGGTCGAATTCATCGTCACGACATCGCGCGGAACCTTTTCCGGCGGCAGTTCCTGGGCCGCGCGCAGGCGGCGCATGACCATCCCCGCTTCCGCGCCGGTGTGCTGGTTGCGTTGATAGGATTGCTCGATCAGCGCCAGCAGGCGCTGCTTGTCAACCGAGGTAACGATGATGTTCCCGTCGCCCGCCGTCTTGTCCGAATTCATGGAGCCTCCGAAAAAAACGAGGCCCCCTGGGAAGGAGGCCCCGTCTGGAATGAGCAGGTGTCTACATCCGCTGGATCATCGCGTCGCCGAACTCGGAACAGGACACTTCCTTCGCGCCGTCCATCAGCCGCGCGAAATCGTAAGTCACCACCTTGTCGCCAATCGCCGCTTCCATCGAGGCGATGATGCGGTCGGCGGCTTCTACCCAGCCCATGTGGCGCAGCATCATTTCGGCGGAAAGGATCAGCGAGCCGGGATTGACCTTGTCCTTCCCCGCGTATTTGGGCGCGGTGCCATGCGTGGCCTCGAAGCAGGCGTAGACATCGGAGATGTTCGCGCCCGGAGCGATGCCGATGCCGCCTACCTGCGCGGCCAGCGCGTCGGAAATGTAATCTCCGTTCAGGTTCGTCGTGGCGATGACATCGTATTCGGCGGGGCGCAACAGGATCTGTTGCAGGAAGGCGTCGGCAATCGCATCCTTGATGACGATGCCGTCCGGCAGTTTCAGCCACGGGCCGCCATCGAGCTCGACGCCGCCGAATTCCTTTTTCGCCAGCGCATAGGCCCAGTCGCGGAACCCGCCTTCGGTGAATTTCATGATGTTGCCCTTATGCACGATCGTCACCGATTTGCGCTTGTTGACGATTGCGTATTTGATCGCGGCGCGCACCAGGCGCTCGGTGCCTTCCTTCGAGACCGGCTTGATGCCGATGCCGGAGCTTGCGGGGAAACGGATTTTCTTGACGCCCATTTCCTTTTGCAGGAAATCGACGACCTTTTGGCAGCCGTCCGAATTCGCTTCCCATTCGATTCCGGCATAAATGTCTTCGGTATTTTCGCGGAAGATCACCATGTCGGTTTTGGTCGGATCCTTCAGCGGCGAGGGCACGCCCTTGAAGTAGCGCACCGGGCGTACGCATTGATAAAGATCGAGTTCCTGCCGCAGCGCGACGTTGAGCGAGCGGATGCCGCCGCCGACCGGCGTTGTCATCGGGCCCTTGATCGAAACCGAATATTCCTTCAGCGCCGCCAGCGTTTCCGCAGGCAACCACACATCGGAACCATAGAGCCGGGTCGATTTTTCTCCGGCATAGACTTCCATCCAGTGAATCCTTTTCTTGCCGCCGTAGGCTTTTTGTACGGCAGCATCGACGACTTTCATCATCACCGGAGTGATATCGATGCCGATCCCGTCGCCTTCGATGAACGGAATAATGGGATTGTCGGGCACCGGTTGTCCGGGAACGATTTTTTGTCCGCCATGCGGTACTTTGATCAGGTTCGTGCTCATGCCTACTCCATTTGTGTGATTGGTTATCTGGTTACCGGGAAAACGCGGGAGTGACGCAGGAAAATTTCCAGGATTGCCGGAAATATGGGCAAAACGGGAAAACGATTATGAATCATTTTTTTCCCTGCCGCCACCCCGCCCCCTCAATTCCGCCGCCATTTTTCCGGCCGGGCCGGGAGGATGGTTTTTTTGGGGATCATCCATTTGATTTGCAAATTTACCCCTGCGATCGTGGCGAAACGATTCTTGCAAATACAAGGAGATGGTCTCCAAAAAAAACCCGGCGGAGAAAATCCGCCGGGGTGAGTACAGGAGCTTTCGGGGAAGGGTTGCCGAACATCCGGCCTCCATCGGGAAGAAGCTTTCAGCGCATGCCGCTCATGCCGCTTCCCATCCCTCCCGGCCGCTGCCCCTTGCCGGAAGGTCCGCGCTTGCCGTCCTTCTTGTCCCGGGGTTGGAAGAAATGGGTATCGAAGCTTTTCTTCTGCTCCGGCGTGAGTACCGCGTAAAACTCCTTGACCGCCGCCAGGTGCTCGCTCATGCGCTGTTGGCGCGCTGCCGCGAATTCCTGCATTTTTTCCATCCGTTCCGGGGTCGTGAGCTTGCTCCAGGCTTCCCGGTCGAAGGCGGGCGGCGCCGATGGCGGCTGCATTTTGCCGGTATAGGTCTTCCATGCCGGTTCCTGCTCCGGCGTCAGTTTCAGTGCGTCGTGCAAGCGGATCATCCGCGATTCCATGCGTTGCGCCATTTTTTTCTGGAAAGCAGCCGGGTCGCCCTGGCGATCCCACATCATCCCGCAATGCCCCTGGGCAAGCGCCGGAGCAGCCAGCGCAGTCAGGCTTGCAGCAAGCAATCCAGTGAAAATAAAGGAACGTGTCGTTTTCATGTCAATCTCCGTCAAAGGGTTGGTTGGTGGTGCAATTGCATCAGAACACTCCCATGTCGCTTCCATTTGTCCGTTCCGCGCCATTTTGTCACTGAATGTAGGATTTCGCGCGATCCGCTACAAAAGGGCGTGGCGGCGCGGTATCTTTTTCTCCCTTGTATTTTTTTCCCAATGATTGCCAATTCCCGGGAGAACGGCTACGCTACACGCTGTTTTTTTCAACCAGAGGTATGCCATGTCTACAACAGCCGAAAATATGAACCCTGTAAAGGAAACTGCAACCGCTTCACGCGACAAGCTGGTGACGGATCTGAAAGCTGTCGTTGCCGACGCCGAGGAAATCCTGCGCGCCACTGCCAATCAGGCGGGCGAGAAAATGGGCGAATTGCGCGAGCGCATCCAGGATCGCCTGCGCGACGCCAAGGTTCGCCTGGCCGATGCCGAGGTGAAGATTCTCGACAGCACCAAGGCGGCAGCCCGCTGTACCGATGACTTCGTCCATGAACACCCCTGGAAGGCCGTTGGCATTGCCGCCGCGCTGGGGCTTGCGCTCGGCGTCCTGATCGGCCGCCGCTGATCTGCCCTTGAAGTTTCCGGGAACCCCGAATGAACAGGGAATCCGGTGAAAAAGGCCGTGCGGGAACAAATCGCGCCGGCCTTTTTTCCGCAGCCAGAGGAATCCTCGCAACCTTGCTGGAGAGCGCGCGCACGCGGCTCGAACTGGCGCGCACGGAGCTGGAGGAAACCGGCATCCTGTTTGCGAGGATGCTGGCTTTCGCGCTGGTTTCCCTGGCCTGCTTCGGGCTGTTCGTCATTTTCGGCGTCGCGCTCTTGACGCTTGCCTTTTGGGAAAGCCGGCTTCTCGTGCTGGGTTTGTTCTCGGCGCTTTTCCTGGCGCTGGGCATCGTTTTTATCGTCGTTTGCCTGCGCCAGAAGAAGCCTGAACCGGCGCTTTCCGCGACGCTTTCCGCGCTGGAAGAGGACATCCGGCAGTTGAAGGCTGCCGCTGCGGAATCGTCCCGCCTGCACCCCGATGAATAACAAACGACTGCTTGAGCTGGCGCGGCGTCGCGGCCAGCTTGAAGAGCGAATCGTCGCGCAGAGAATGAGGCTGGCGGAAACCAGCCTGCCGCTGCAACAGGTGGCCGCTTACGCCGATCGCGTTGTCGGCGCGGCCCGGTCGGGACTTTCCTGTCTTCGCCGTTACCCCCTGCTTGCCGGTCTTGCCGTTGGCGCGGTCTTCGCAACGAAACCGCGCCGTATCGTGCGCTGGGCGCGTCGCGGATGGATGACCTGGCAGCTTTATCGCAGCGCGCGGCGCTGGTTATACAACACGAAACTCGAATTTCCTTTTCAAACCAGGAATTGATTCCACTGAGGGGAAGCCGTCATGAACCCGGAAGCCGATAAACGCGCACCCCACAGTACGGAATACGAGGCGTTTTGCCTGAACGGCTGGCTGGCGGTTCTTTTTTATCTTCTCATCGTTGCTGCCGTGGCCTGGTTCGTTTTTCATACCCTGGCCGTGCTGCCGGGCGCGTCCTCATCGTGCGCCGGGCCATTCTGCAAGGGCAGTGGAAACACGCTTGCCTGGGAAGCGCCGGTCGTTCTCGTGATTGCCGGTTTTGTCCTGGCTTTTGCCGCGCGCGGATTTGTCATTCTCGAACCGAATATCGCCGCCGTGCTCACTTTCTTCGGCCGCTATGCCGGAAGTATCAGCCGCGCAGGATTTTCCTGGTACAACCCGTTCTGCCAGCGGCAGAAAATTTCGTTGCGCGTCTACAACCTGAACACCCCGACGCTGAAGGTCAACGATAAATCCGGCAACCCGGTCGAGGTCGCGGCGGTGATCGCCTGGCGTGTGCGCGATACCGCGCGCGCCGTGTTCGATGTCGAGGATTACAAATCCTTCGTTGCGATCCAGGGCGAATCGGCGTTGCGCCAGGTCGTCAGTTCGCGCCAGTACGACGGGGATGAGGACAGCACGGATTCGCTGCGCGGCGATCTCGATGCGGTGACGCAGTTGTTGTCCTCGACGATCCAGTCGCATGTCGAGTTGGCCGGAATCGAAATCATCGAAGCGAAAATCGCGCACCTTGCCTATGCGCCGGAAATTGCCAGCGCGATGCTGCGACGGCAGCAGGCTGCAGCGGTGATTGCGGCGCGCGCAAAGATCGTCGAAGGCGCCGTGACGATGGTGCAAATGGCGCTGAACCACCTGGAGGAAGGCAGGATCGTTTCCCTGGGCGCGGCGGACAAGGTGCAACTGGTCACCAACCTGATGACGGTGCTGGTTTCCGAGAGCGAGGCGCAACCGGTGTTGTCGATGTCCAGGCAGGGCGACGCAGATCGCGCATGACGGAGATCGCCGGCATCAAGGAATGCAGGATGTGGTGAGCGCAGCGAAACCCATCCTGCGCACTGCGCACTATTTAGCGGTCTCCTCAGTAACTGCCGGTTCAATAAACAGGGGGCTCTTTTCGGCTAATTTTCTAAATTTGGTTAAATAATAGTCCGCTACTGTAGTGATGTACATCAAATAATTATTTAAACAAATTTAGAAAATTATTCGGAAAAAAACGGCGTTTTTCGCGTTGCGCGAAAACGCCGTCCGGGGGGAGATCAGGCAAGCAGCGGGGCGGCGAGGAAGAAAATTCCGGCAGCGCCGACCGTGGCTCCTGCGGTGCGGAATCCTGCATGCCCGTAGTTGCGCAGCTTGCGGCCGATCAGGATGCCGCTGCAATGCAGGGCCACGGTGCAGGCGACGAAGCCGAGCGCGTACAGCGCGAAGCTGGCCTCGGGCGGAGTTTCCTGTCCGTGCGCAAGGCCATGAACGATGCCCATCAGCGCGATCAGCGCCAGCCCCAGGGAAGGCGTTCCGCGCGCCGTGACGACCAGCATGATGCCGCAGACGATCAGCGAGGCGGCGATCAGGGATTCCACGAACGGAAAATGGATTCCGGCCAGACCCGCTGCCGCGCCTGCGATCAGCGCGCAGACGAAGGCGAGCGGCCCTTGCCAGATGCGCTTGGAATCGCCGAGGCAGGCCCAGATCCCGACGGCGATCATTGCAAGCATGTGGTCGATTCCGGTCAGGGGATGCGCGATGCCATCCATGAATCCGTGCGTGTGCGAAAAAACACTGGAGTGCGCCTGGGCTGTGCCTGCGGCCAGCATCAGCAGGATGCTCAAAATCAGGGATCTTTGGGTTCCGTTCATGGTGATGAATCTCCTCTTCGTTTGGGGCGGGTGGTGGCAGCAATGATATAGCGATTCCCGGAAATTCTCATGCTTCGACAACTCCGTCTTGCGGACTGCGGCGCATTTGCGCAAAAAGAATCCTCTGCTTTGCGAGGGAAGTCAACGCCGCCGGTCAATGAGCTTCTTCCCAGTTCGCGCCGACGCCGACCTCGGCCAGCAGCGGGACGCTCAGGCGGGCAACCTCCGCCATCAGGCGCGGCAACGCTTCCCGTACCTGTTCCGTTTCGCGTTCGGGGGCTTCCAGTACGAGTTCGTCATGCACTTGCAGGATCAGCCGCGTTTCCAGCTTTTCCGCGTCGAGCCAGTTCTGCACGTTGATCATCGCCAGCTTGACCAGATCCGCAGCGGTGCCTTGCATCGGAGCATTGATCGCGGCGCGTTCCGCGCCCTGGCGGCGCATCGCCTGGGCGGAGCGCAGTTCCGGCAGCCAGAGGCGGCGTCCGGACAGGGTTTCGACGTAGCCCCGCGCGTGCGCCTGGGAGCGGGTTTCTTCCATATAGCGCAATACCCCGGGGTAACGGGCGAAATAGCGGTCGATATAAGCCTGCGCCGCGCCGCGTTCGAGATCGAGTTGGCGTGCCAGGCCGAATGCGCTCATCCCGTAGATCAGGCCGAAGTTGATGACCTTGGCAATGCGCCGTTCGCTGGAGCCGATTTCGGAGGGAGGGATTCCGAAAATTTCCGATGCGGTGGCGCGGTGCACATCCTCGCCCGCAGCGAATGCCTGCAGCAGCCGCTCGTCGCCGGAAAGGTGCGCCATGATGCGCAATTCGATTTGCGAATAATCGGCGGAAATGATCCGGCATCCCGGCGGCGCGGCGAACGCGGCGCGGATTTTCCGGCCTTCGGCGGTGCGCACCGGAATGTTTTGCAGATTCGGATCCGAGCTGGCCAGCCGCCCCGTGCCGACGACCGATTGCGCGAAACTGGTATGCACCCGCCCGGTTTCCGGCTGGATCATGCGCGGGAGTTTGTCGGTATAGGTATTCTTGAGTTTCGCCAGTTCCCGCGTTTCAAGAAGCAGCTTCGGCAACGGGTGATCGAGCGCGAGTTCGGAGAGGACTTCCTCATCGGTAGAGGGCGTGCCGCCCGGGGTCTTCTTGCGCGCCGGCAATTTCAGTCGGACAAACAGGATTTCCGCCAGTTGTTTTGGCGAATTCAGGTTGAAGGGCTGCCCGGCAAGCCGGTAGGCTTCCTGTTCCAGGGCGAGCAGCCGTGTGCCGATTTCGTGGCTCTGCCGCGCGAGCAGGGCGCTGTCGACCAGCACGCCAGCGCGTTCCATCCGAAACAGGATTTCGCTCACCGGCATTTCGACTTCGGCATAAAGCCGGTTCAGGGCCGGTTCGTCCTTGAGCGCGCGTTGCAGCACCTCGTGCGCGCGCAGCGTGACATCGGCATCCTCGGCGCCATAGGCGCTGGCCTTCTCGACATCGACTTCGTCGAAGCCGATCTGTTTCGCGCCCTTGCCGCAGAGTTCCTCGTAGGAGATCGTCGTCAGTCCCAGATGCCGGCTCGCCAGTTGTTCGAGGTTGTGCTTGCGGTCCGATTCGAGGACGTAGGATTCCAGCATGGTGTCGTGCGCAATGCCGGAAAGCGCGATTCCGTGGTTGGACAGCACATGCTGCTCGTATTTCAGGTGTTGCCCGATCTTGAGGTGCTGCGGCGATTCAAACCAGGGTTTGAGCGCCTGCAAGGCCCGTTTGCGGTCGAGTTGTTCCGGGGCGCCGGGGCCCCGGTGCGCGAGCGGTATATAGGCGGCCTCGCCCGGCGCGGTGGCAAACGAAATGCCGACGATGCGCGCATCGAATACATTGAGGCTGGTCGTTTCGGTATCGAAGGCCACCCATTCGGCAGCGGCGATTTTTTCCTGCCAGGCCGTGAATGTTTCCCAGTCGAGAACGGTGACGTAGTTGGCGCGGTGAAGGCCGGAAGAATCCTGGTGCGCCGCAGCCGGCAAAGGCTGCGCGAGCGGAAGGAAAGACCGGGGAGAAGCCGGAGGCGCCTCTTGGCGTTTTTCAGCGCCCGTCCCGCCGCTTTCGATGGTTTCGCTTTCTCCGGAGAGATCCTGGATTTCCCTGAGCAGGCTCCTGAATTCATAATGCGCAAACAGCGCTTGCAGGCGTTCGATCCCGGGCGGGCGCGGCTTGAGTTCCGAGGGCTGGAACGGGATATCGAGATCGCAGCGTATCGTGACGAGTTTTTTCCCCAACGGCAGGAAGTCGAGCGCCCGGCGCAGGTTTTCCCCCGCCGCGCCGCCGATTTCGCTGGCATGGGCGACAACGCCGTCGAGCGAACCGTATTGGGAGAGCCATTTCTGCGCCGTCTTCGGGCCGACCTTGGCGACGCCGGGAACGTTGTCGGAGGTGTCGCCGACCAGCGCCAGATAATCGACGATCCGTTCCGGCGGCACCCCGAATTTCGCCTGGACGCCGGCTTTGTCGAGCGTCTCGTTGCTCATCGTATTGACCAGGGTCACACGGGGGCCGACGAGTTGGGCCAGGTCCTTGTCGCCGGTGGAAATCACGACTTCGATCCCGGCGGCGGCGGCGCGTGTGGCCAGCGTGCCGATCACATCGTCGGCCTCGACGCCGGATTCCATCAGCAGCGGCCAGCCGAGCGCGGCGATACATTCGTGCAGGGGCCCGATCTGCGCCACCAGCGACTCGGGCATCGGCGGGCGGTTTGCCTTATACTCGGGATACCATTCGTTGCGAAATGTCTTGCCTTTGGCATCGAATACGACAGCCTTGTAGCCGACATTGCGCCCCTTCAGATCGTTTTCGAGACGGCGGAGCATGTTCAGCACCCCAAGCATCGCGCCGGTAGGCTCGCCGCGCGCAGTGGAGAGTTCCGGAAGGGCATGGAATGCGCGGTACAGATACGATGAACCGTCAACCAGCAGCAGTAGCGCCATAAACGTCGCAGCTCCTCGATCCCGTTGGATCGGAAAGAACAGAAGGGATTCGGGCAGTGAGTGAAATGAAGAAATTGCCGCCGTCGGCAGATCCCGAGATCGATGCCCTGACGCATTCTCCGCGCCAAGCCTGGCGCATCCTTGGCATTATGTCAGAGTTCGTCGAGGCAACCGATCGCCTGGCCAAGATCCGTCCGGCAGTCTCGATTTTCGGCAGCGCCCGGATTGCGCCCGAAGATCCGTATTACGAACTGACCGAAACCATCGCGCGGCGACTGTCCGATTCCGGTTTTTCGGTCATTTCCGGCGGCGGTCCCGGCGTCATGGAAGCGGCGAACAAGGGCGCCTATTTCGGCAAGAGCCCGTCGGTGGGCCTGAACATCCAGTTGCCGCACGAACAGAAAAGCAATCCGTACCAGGATATTTCGCAGAGCTTCCGGCATTTCTTCGCGCGCAAATACATGTTCGTCAAGTTCGCCGCCGCCTACGTCGTCATGCCCGGCGGCTTCGGGACGCTGGACGAACTGATGGAAGCCCTGACGCTGATCCAGACGGAAAAAAGCCGTAGAATTCCGATCATCCTTGTTCATCGCCCGTTCTGGAGCGGCCTGGTCGACTGGTTCCGCAACATTCTGGTCGCGGAGCGAATGATCGGCTCCGAAGATATGGATCTGATTCAACTCATCGACGAACCGGAAGCGATTGTCGAGGCCATTTTCAAGCATTACGAAACGCGCGGTTTCGATTCCTTGCCGCACGAACGCGAAATGCTGCTCAACCTTTAGGGAGCGCCCATGTTCCGTTTCAGATTTTCCCCTTTCCGTTTCCTGACGCCGCTCGCATTCCTGCTGCTTGCTGGCGCGGCCCATGCGCAAACGGCGCTGGACAAAACCGGCGCGGCGCAGCCAACTCCCGCCGCCGCGACGAAGCCGGTTGCTCCCGCCGAACCGCCGCCGCCGCCGGAAATCATTCCCTTCGATCCGGAACTCGAACCGCAGGTGACGATTCGGCGCAACGACACCGAAACGGTCGAGGAATACCGCGTCAACGGGCAGCTTTATATGCTGAAAGTGACGCCTGCCGGCGGAATTCCGTATTACCTCGTCGATCCGAACGGCAACGGTCAATTCACGCCGGTCGAACCGGTCGACAAGCCGATCAGCGTGCCGCGCTGGGTGATCTTCAGTTTCTAGGGCGCTGCCCGAAAAATTCTAATTTAAAGTGAAATTTACTTTGGCTACAGTAGTGTGTGTTATTTAAAAATTATTTTTTCTAAATTAGAAAATTGTTTCTCCCGCCGCGATAAGCTGGAAGGCAGGTTTCCGGAGCTTTGTTCCGATTCCCCGGCGGCCATGGCCTGAACCCCTCCACAACGCGCCATGTCCTCCTTCCCGCTCGAACCGCCTGCCTTTTCCGGAACCTCCCGCGCTGCCCCTGCGGGCAACGCGCTCTCGTGGATCGAGGAAGGATGGGCGCTGTTCACCGCGCAGCCGAAAAACTGGCTGCTGCTGGCCTTGATCCTGCTCCTCATCCAGTTGGCGATGTCGGTCATTCCGTTCGGATCGTTGATCGGCGCGGTCATTGGGCCGATCCTTGCCGGCGGGCTGATGGGCGGATGCCGCCGCCAATCGGTCGAAGAGGCGATCGAAGTCAGCGATCTCTTTGCCGGATTCAAACATGAATCCAGGCCGCTCCTGCTGCTCGGCATCCTCAATGCCGGCGTGGTGATGGCGGTTTCAATCGTCTTCCTGATGATCGTCGGCGTCGGCATTGCCGGCGCCCTGTTTTCACAGCCATTGCCGGATTCAAACAATCTGCTTCCGTTCCTGGCTGAAATCGTTCCGGCAAGCCTGGGCGCCTTTTTCGTTGCCCTGTGTTTTGCGACCCTCGGCTTGGGCCTCTTGCTGATGGCGATGCTTTTTTCCCCGGCGCTGGTCTGCCTTAACCGGATGCCGCCGCTGGCAGCGGCAAGGGCCAGTTTCGCCGCCTGCCTGAAAAACTGGCTGCCGCTGACGCTCTACGGCCTGATCCTGCTGCCGCTGTTCCTGCTGGCGCTGCTCACGATCGGCCTTGGCCTGCTGATCGTGCTGCCGCTGACCTACGCTTCCATCTACGCAGCCTACCGCGACATTTTCGTCGTTTCCTGAACACGCTTTTTCCTGGATCCGGCACGATGCAAACTTTGATTCTGGACGCACATCAGGGATGGCGCTGGCTTGCAGAAGGTTTTCGGATCTACCGGAAAAATCCGCATTTTCTCGCCCTGTTGCTGCTTTCCTACTGGGGCGTTCTTCTGCTGTTCAGCCTCATTCCCCTGCTCGGCTATCTTGCTGCCGCCGTTTTCGGGCCTGTCTTCCTGGTCAGCCTGATGAACGCCTGCCGTGACGCCGATCATGGCGAAGGCGTGTTTTCCGGGCCGCCCAAATCGTCCGAATCGTCCAAAGGCGCGTCCTTTCCGCGTCGCCGTTCGGTGCTGCCTGTGCTTTTTTCCGGATTCAGCGTCGAGCGGAACCGGCTTTTGATGCTCGGCGCCGTCTACTGCGCCGTCGACCTCTTTCTCCTTGCCGGCACTGCCCTGTTCGACGATGGCCTTCTTTTCCAGACCCTGCTCGGAGTCGCGAAGATCGACAGCGAAACGCCTGTCGACGCCTCCCTGATCGAATCGCAGCTACTCTGGTTCCTGCTGCTGCGGCTGCCGATGATTCTTGCCTTGTGGTACGCGCCGCTCCTGACCGGCTGGCGCGGAGTGCCGCTGGCGAAAGCGCTCTTCTTCAGTTGCGTTGCCGTCTGGCGCAACCGGCAGGCGTTCCTGGCCTACGGCCTGTGCGCGTTTTTGTTTTGCGCGCTGCTTCCGGTTTCGATCTCTTCACTGCTGGTGCTGATCCTCCCCTTCGCGACCACCTTCATTACCTATGTGCTGGTGCTCGTCTTCGTGCTGATCTTTCTTCCCGTGCTGATGGTCAGCCGCTACGTCAGTTACCGGGATGTTTTCCGCGTCGATACCAATGCCTGAGTCCATGGGCACGGCCGTGCTTGGCGGCACCTTCGACCCGGTGCATTACGCGCATCTGCGGCTGGCCGAAGAGGCGCTTCTGGCGCTTGGGCTCGCCGCCGTGCGCTGGATTCCCGCCGGACAACCGCCGCACCGCGCCACGCCGAAAGGCGCGGCGGCCCACCGGCTGGCGATGGTGCGCGCGGCGATTGCCGGAAATCCGCGTTTCATTCTCGATGCGGCGGAAGTGGAACGGCAGGAACCCAGCTATACCGTCGAGACCTTGCGCCGCCTGCGGATCGAGACCGGCGCGGAACATTCCATTGTGCTTCTCGTTGGCGCGGATGCCTTCGCAGCGCTCGATACCTGGTATTGCTGGCGGGAATTGTTCGAGCTTGCCCATATTGCCGTTGCGCAGCGCCCCGGCGTTTCCCTTGACCCTGGCCGGCTCTCGCCGCCGCTGGCAGCCTGCTGGCGCGAACGCTTCGCGCCGGAGGCGCGGGTGCTCGAAGCGCGGCCTGCGGGCCATATCGTCGAATTTCCGACGACTCCGCTGGCGATTTCGGCGACCCAAATCCGCGCCCTGATCGCGGCGGGCCGAAGCCCCCGTTATTTGCTGCCGGAGAGTGTTCTCGATTATATTCAGGACAACGGGCTGTACCGTGCGCCCTGTTGACCCCTTTCAATCACGCAAAACATGAAAATTTCGCAACTGGAAAAAATCGTCGTCGACGCCCTGGAAGACATCAAGGGGCGCGACATTCAGGTCATCGACACCCACAAACTCTCCGCGCTTTTCGAGCGCATCGTCATCGCCAGCGGAGATTCCAACCGCCAGGTGCGCGCGCTGGCGCGCAATGTGCAGGAAAAATCGGAAGCCGCCGGAATCAGGCCGCTTTCGGTCGAAGGCGAGGGAAACGGCGAATGGATCCTGGTCGACCTGGGCGACATCGTCGTCCACGTCATGCAGCCGGCGATCCGCGCCTATTACAACCTCGAAGAGCTGTGGACGCTTCGCCCGTCGAATTCGGCGCGCGTCAGGCCGGATCCTGCCGCGACCCGATAGCCCTTCTCATGCCGCCCGGTTTTCCACGGCTTGAGATTTCCGGGAAATCGCTATAATGAAATGAGGATCGACGCCAGTTATTTCACCGAGGTTAGCCGTGTTGATTTCGTCTTTCTCTTCGACAAACCCTGGCGGGTACAGCGGTCTCGATGCGCTCCAGCAATCCAGCGCGCAGGCCAGAAAAGAAGATCCCGCCGGAAAGACCGCCGCTTCCAGGTCAAGCGAGGAAGCTGCGGCGGCGAAGAATGAACTTACTCCCCAGGAAGAGTCGGCAATCGTTCAATTGCAGAGCCGCGACCGTGCGGTGCGCGCGCACGAGCAGGCGCATCTGTCCGTCGCGGGGGGATTGGCGGTCAGCGGCGCGAGTTTCGACTACCAGACCGGGCCGGACGGCCGGGATTATGCGATTGGCGGCGAGGTGCAGATCGACGTTTCTCCGGGGCGCGACCCCGAAGAAACGCTCTCCAAGGCAGAACATATCCGCGCTGCCGCGCTGGCCCCTGCCGATCCTTCCCCGCAGGATCTCGCGGTTGCCGCTTCTGCGGCGCAAATGGCCACGGAAGCGCGCGCCGAGTTGGCGCGCGCGCAAACGGAACAGACTCCGCAGCCCAGCGAGTTGTCCTCGATGCTTTCTTCTTCCTCTGCCTCGGGGAGCGAGAGACGCTCCTGGTACGTTCCTCCGGCAGCGCAGAACCGCGCTGACGTTCCCGGACTGGGCGCCAGCGTCGATATCTACGCCTGAATTTTCCTGAGACCTTCCTACTTCATTGCTTCATACAACGGCAGCGTCAGGAATTCGGGGTAATCCGCCGACAGGCTCATTTCCTCGAAAATCCTTGCTGCCTGATCGTAGGTGTCCGTGTTTTCGCCCTGCGCGGTGACGGTGGTCTTCACCTTTCCCAATTCTTCCGGAATCAGCGCGCGCACCATTGCCGCGTCGATCTTGCGTCCGTCGTCGAGAATGCCCTTGGGACTCACGACCCATTGCCAGACTTGCGAACGCGAGATTTCGGCAGTGGCGGCGTCTTCCATCAGATTGTGAATCGGCACGCAGCCATTGCCGGCCAGCCATGAGCCGAGGTAGTGGATGCCGACGTTGATATTGCCGCGCAACCCTGCTTCGGTAATCGGCGCTTCGGGCCGGAAATCGAGCCAGTTGGCCGGGCCGAAGGCGCCTTCAACCTGTTTCTGCCACTGATTCGGCGCCTTGCCGAGCACCGCGACGAATTCTTCCATCGCGATCCCCACCAATCCCGGATGCGCAACCCACCCGCCGTCGAAGCCGTCCGTCGCGTCGCGCCGCTTGTCGTGGCGAACGCCCGAAAGCGCCTTTTCGTTGGCCTGCGGGTCGCCCTTGATCGGAATCAGCGCGCTCATCCCGCCCATCGCCGGGGCGCCGCGCTTGTGGCACGCCTGCACCAGCGCCAGCGCGTAGGCGCGCATGAATGGCACTTCCATCGTAATCGCGGCGCGATTGGCCAGGCAGAAATTCTTGTTCTTCCGGAATTTCTTGATGCACGAAAAAATGTAATCCCAACGTCCTGCGTTCAATCCGGCAGAATGCTCGCGCAGTTCGTAGAGGATTTCTTCCATCTCGAAGGTAGCGAGAATCGTCTCGATCAGCACGGTGGCCTTGATCGTTCCGCGCGGGATGCCGAGCTCGTCCTGCGCCATCACAAAAATCTCGTTCCACAGCCTTGCTTCCAGATGGCTTTCGAGCTTCGGCAGGTAAAAGAACGGCCCCGCGCCGCGCGCGATCTGCTCCTTTGCGTTGTGAAAGAAGACCAGCGCAAAATCGAAAATCCCGCCGGAAACGCGCTGTCCATCGACCGTCACATGTTTTTCGTCGAGATGCCAGCCGCGCGGGCGGATTTGCAAGGTCGCAATTTTTTCATTGAGCCGGTATTCCTTGCCCGCCTCGTTCGTGTAATGAATTTGCCGCCGGATCGCCTCGTGGAGATTGATCTGGCCCTGGATCTGGTTTTCCCAGTTCGGGCTGTTGGAATCCTCGAAGTCGCTCATGTACGAATCCGCGCCGGAATTGAAGGCGTTGATGATCATCTTGCGCTCGACCGGGCCGGTAATCTCGACACGGCGGCATTCCAGCGCCCTGGGCAAGGGCGCGATCTTCCAGTCGCCGCTGCGGATCGCGGCAGTCTCTGCCAGGAAACCGGGCATTTCGCCGGCATCGAAGCGCGCCTGCCGCGCCGTCCGCGTGCGCAGCAATTCCTGCCGCCGCGCTTCAAAGGCGCGATGCAGTTTGGCGAGAAACGCCAGGGCGTCGTGGCTGAGAATGGTTTCGGAACCGGGCAGCAACGGTGCGTCGACCCTGACTCCGGAAGGTAATTGAAGGCTCATGCTGATCTCCTTGATGAAGAGGGGTGGTTGAAAGGAAGAAATTTTATTCAGAACAACGCGGCAAGGCGGGGATACAGCCAGAAACATATCGGCAGGATCACTGCCAGCAATGCCCCGGTCATCGCCATGCCGAGCGCGGCGTAGGCGCCTGCTTCGGCATTGACCTGAAGCGCCCGGGCGGTGCCGATACCGTGCGAGGCGGTGCCGAGCGCGATGCCGACGATTCTCGGATCCTCGATCCGCATCCGGCGCAAGAGCGGCACCCCCAGGATGGCGCCGCTCATGCCCGTGACCATCACCGTCGCGACCGTGAGCGAAGGCAGGCCACCCAGGCGTTCCGAGAGCGCGATGGCGATCGGCGTCGTCACCGATTTGGGCGCCAGGGAATGCAGCGTCGTCGCGTCTCCGCCGAACAGCCATGCCAGCGCCAGGACGCTGGCAGTAGATACCGTCATGCCGACGAAGATTCCCGCGCCGATCCGGACCAGATCCTTGCGCAGGGCAGGCGTGTGGCGGGCCAGCGGGATGGCCAGCGCCACCGTGGCCGTGCCGAGCAGGAAATGCAGGAATTTCGCACCCTCGAAATAGACGGGATAGGAAACATCGGCTGCGAGAAGCACTGCGCCGATAAAGACTGGCGCGAGCAACATCGGATTGGAAAGAGGATGTCCTCGACACAGGCGGGCGACGACCTGTCCCAGCGCGAACGCGCCGAGGGTCAGCGTAAAGCCGAAAAGCGGAGTCGGTTGCAGCCAATGCCAGAAGTTGAGCCAGGCAGAAGAAGGCAATGCTGCGGAAAAATCCCCGGAAAAAGCCGTCGAAAGCTCGTTCATCGCGCGCTCTCCGTGCCGGCCTGCGTTTTGCGGGCATCCTTTCTTCCCAGCCACTTCATCGTCCACGCCGCAGCGGCGATTCCTGCCAGGGTGCTGAGGACGATCAGCAGAAAAAGCCACCAGCCATCGCTGGCAATGCGCTGCCTCTGTTCAATGACCCCCACCGCAGCGGGAATGAAGAACACCGGCAGGTAATTGAAAATGCCCTGCGCCATCGCCTCAAGCTTTTTCGGCCTCGGCAAGCGGGCGATCAACCAGAACCACAGCAACAGCATTCCCAGCACCGTGCCGGGAACCGGCAAGGCCAGAAGACGCGCAAGGGTCTCGCCGAGCAATTGCAGCAATAGAAGAAAAAACAGACTCTCGACCATGATTTTTCCAATGAGGGCGCTAGTGTATTGTTGACGCCAGAAGAAAGAAACGGGCTTAAAATAAATTCATTTTGTACGAAAAGTAAAGGATGGAAAAACTGCCATGCCTTCCTTCAAACAGATCTCGGCCTTTGTGCTCACCGCGACCAAAGGCAGCCTGTCCGCAGCGGCGAAAGCCGAGCAGGTCACGCCAGCGGTCATCAGCCGCCGGCTCGACGCGCTGGAAGCTCGCCTGGGCGTACGCCTGATCCTGCGCACCACACGCCGCCTGCAATTGACGCACGAGGGCCAGGCTTTTCTCGACGACTGCCAGCGCATCCTCAATGAACTTTCCAACGCCGAGGAAAGCGTTGCGCAAGGCGGGGCGCGGGCGCGCGGGCATCTGAAAATTTCGGCGCCGGCAGGTTTCGGGCGCCGGCACGTTGCGCCGCTGGTTGCCGAGTTCATGGAAACGAATCCGGAAATCAGCATTCACCTCGATCTGACGGATCGCCTGGTCGACCTCGTCAACGAAGGCGTCGATTGCGCCGTGCGCATCGGCGAGTTGAGCGATTCGAGCCTGATCTCGTTGCGGCTGGCAGAAAACCGCCGCCTTGTCGTCGCCAGCCCGGAATATCTGGCGCAGCATGGGTTGCCGCAGACGCCGGAGGATCTTGTCCTGCACGATTGTCTCCTGCTGGAGCCGCAGCGCGGCTGGACCTTCAGCGCCGCCAGCGCCAGCCGAAGCCGCAAGCAGGCGGCGGCCACCGTGATCCTCAAGGTCTCGGGCCGCCTGCAATGCAACGATGGCGCCGTCCTGCGCGAGTGGGCGCTGGCCGGACGCGGCCTGGCCTGGCGTTCGGAATGGGAAGTCGGCGACGACCTGCGCGCAGGCCGCCTGGTCAGCGTTCTCGACGACTACGCGGCCCCGCCGGTCGGCATCCACGCGATTTTCCCGCAGCGCCGCCATTTGCCGCTGCGGGTTCGGCTTTTTGTCGACTTTCTCAGGGAATCCTGTGGGCAGACGGGGATTTGGGGGGATTTCGCGCCCTAACCGGCGCCAGGCTTCGGCGGGCCAGATGCGCAGGCGCTCAGTTGGCCCTGCGGCAAGCCTCTATTCGCTCGAAAATATGCACAAGATTCCCCGGTTCCATGTCCGAGATATCTACCTCATACCTGAGAAGAATTCTCGCGCAATAGTCCTGCCACTCCTCGCCAAAATCCATCAGGCTCGATTCGTCGCTGACGAAGCACTCGCTGAACTCGTGCCCGAGAATCGGGGGGAAAAAGTCGGCCGCCAATGCTTCAAACCGCGAAATTCGATCGGTGCTTGCGAAGCTGATCGGAACCCTGGTTCCCGGGCGAGGGAGCGGGCAATCCTTCGCATGCCTTGCAAAAGCTTCGCGAAGATCATCGAGCGCTTCACTCCCCGTTTCCCCAAGACCGACCATAGGCGGCCAGTGGATGATGCGCGCCGCGTATTTGGGCAGTTCGGTATCGTCCGGGTTCATGCGCTGCATCCGGATCTCTATCGGATAGTCCTCGAAGTCCCACGCGGTCTTCGTAAACGAGCGAAGCCACTTCGACAGCGCCTTGAGGGAACGCCGGGTTTTCCGCATAAGCTGCCAGTTTCGTTGCACCTTAGCCTTCCTGCGCGAGTCGGTCAAATAGCAGGGGTTTCATGAAGCCAGTTTTCAATTTTCAGTCCGTGGGGAACGTATATTTTGAAATCATCCTCGTTATTTGTAACGAGGGCAGCGTCAAGGCTTATCGCGTGTGCCGCAATCATCCTGTCCAGATTCGCCTTCCTGTTCGGAAAGAGTTCCGTGAGTTTTCCATACATGCTGCCTTGCTCAATACCGAAAGAAGAAACATCCAATATGGACAAGAGTCGCTGGACAATCTCAATTCCATCTTTTGTGATGCCGCAGCAAAGTTCAGCCCATGTAATTGAACTGATGGTGATTTCACCTTTCCTGAATTGGTTGAATTTATCAACGACTGTCCGGGGCGGCTGCTTTCTGATCAGGTAGATGCAAATATTGGTGTCAAGCATGTATTTCATGACCAGTCTCTTTCCGTCTCTTCGAATTCCGGACGTTCCCCAATGAAATAATCCTTCAGGGCGTGGAGGAGTTCAGGCACATCGCCAAGCCTCTTTTCTTTCGGTTCGACGATGATGCGATCTCCTTCCCGGATAACCACAAGTTCCGTTTTGGGAGGGAAGGCCATATTCGTCGGGATGCGTACAGCAGGCGAATTGCCGGCCATGAATTGACGGGTGATGAAGGTTTTTGTTCTGTCGGTGCTTGTTCGAGCCATGATCTTGCCTCCTGCTTGTTGGAACAGGTTATCACAATAAGGGCATTGTGCAAGACATTTTCTAAATTAGACTAAAAAATTCATTGTTCAATACTACTACAGTAGCGAAGCATTATTTAAGTAATTTAGAAAATATACCCCCCGGCTTCCCGCCAAACGGAACGCGGGCAAGATGCCCGCGTTCCCGTGCAATGCAAACCCGGTGTTTTGCTCAAACGCCGCCCTGCGGATTGATCCGCTCTTCCGGCAGGTGCAGCCGGTTGAGCGCGTTGAGGTAAGCCTTGGCGGAAGCGATGATGATGTCGGTATCGGCGCCGTTGCCGATTTTGGAACAAACGCGCAGATACGCGAGTTTGTAGCGTTGGTGCACTGGCGGCGAATCATCGCGGGGATCTGCTTACACCAGCCCCAGATACTTCTCGAAGAAAGCCGTCAGCCTTTCGATAACGCCCTGCTTTCTTGCTGCTCTGCCACCGCCGAACCGGGAAACAGGCGGCAGGATTCTGTCCAGATCGGTGCCGGTAGTTCTCATGGCGCCGTCCCGGAAAGAATTGTCGACATAGCGGCGAGTCTCCTCCGGCTTCAGGTTTTCTGCCGCGATCAGGGAGGACAAATCTCTTTCCTTTTGTTCCTGCACAAATTTTTGCCAGTCGTCGTCCACCTGGGTTGAGGTATTGACCCGCTCGATGAAGCCTTCGATAAGCGCCTTCTTGCTCCGAAGCTCCATGCTGGAACTGACCGCCTTTTCAATCGCCGCGAGTATGCTGATATCCGTGCAGTTCGTTTCGTGATATTTGGCTACCAGCATGAGGATGTAATCAATGTTCACCTCGATCTGTTTGATCAGCTCGATCTCGAAAACAATATCGTCGTTGATGTTCTCCTTGTCTGCATCCTTGCCTCGGGTGAAGGATTGGTACAGGTCGATATAGATGCTTTGGTAATCCTGAAAATCCCGTTCGGACAAAATTTCGTTGCCCGCGAATTCATCAAAGGAAGTCAGGATGTTTTTCATCCGCAGGATTGCGCCAAACAGGTTGATAAATTCTTTTTGCCTTGTTTCCCCGATGATACTGGCATTCAGGGGGAAGTCCGCAACAAGTCTTTCGATGAGTTCCTTGTATCCTGGCTTGTGCTTTCCTTTTTCCTCGTATCCGTTGTAATAGTCGCCATAGGTTTTGAGCAGGACGATCCCGCCCGCCTCGCGGTCGCCAAACAGGGCAATGGCGTCGTCGGTGGCCTGTTTCAGGTCGCGGAAGCAGATGATGTTGCCAAAGGTCTTGACGGAATTGAGGATGCGGTTGGTGCGGGAAAAAGCCTGAATCAGGCCGTGTTGCCTCAGATTCTTGTCTACCCAGAGCGTATTGAGTGTGGTCGCGTCAAAGCCAGTCAGGAACATGTTGACGACGATCAGCAAGTCGACCTCGCGCTTCTTTACTTTGTCTGACAGGTCTTTGTAGTAATTCTGGAACTTGTCCGCCGAGGTGTCGAAGTTTGTGTTGAATGCGGCGTTGTAGTCGGCGATGGCCTTTTCCAGAAAGTCTCGGGAGGTCTGATCCAGTCTGTCGTTCTCGAAGCCCTCATCCGGAAACCCATCTTCCGGATCATCCTCGTTGGCGCTGAAACTATAGATCGTGGCAATGCGCAGATTCCGCCCGCTCTCCGCAAGCTGCCGCCTGAATTCCTCGTAATAGGCCATTGCCATCGGAATGGAGGCGACGGCGAAGATGGAATTGAAGCCCATTAGCCGCTTGCCCTTGACGGTGTAGGAACTTTGACGCTTGGTTTTCTGGTCGAAGTGTTCGAGGGCGTATTTCACGATTTCCTGCACGCGCTCCAGCGCGGACAGAGCTTTTTCCGCGTCGATGGCGCGGACTTTTGCATCCTGCACGTCCGGCGACATCTTCACCGTGTTGACGTAGTCGATGCGGAAGGGCAGCACATTGCCGTCATTGATGGCGTCTACGATGGTGTAGGTGTGCAGCTTCCTGCCGAACGCCTGTTCGGTCGTGCGCAGGAGCGGGTTGCCGCCATATCCGGCGTTTTTCGGGAAGATCGGCGTGCCGGTAAAGCCGAAGAGGTGATAACGCTTGAACGCCTTGGTAATTGTCCGGTGCATTTCGCCGAACTGTGAGCGGTGGCACTCGTCGAAGATCAGCGCGATATGCTTGCTGAATACGAGGTGTCTTGGGTTTCTGCTGATGAAAATATCCAGCTTCTGGATCGTGGTGATGATGATCCGGGCGTTCTCGTCTTCCAGTTGGCGCTTGAGCACTGCCGTGGAGGTATTGGAATTGGCCGCGCCTTTCTCGAAGCGGTCGTATTCCTTCATGGTTTGGTAGTCGAGGTCCTTGCGGTCGACCACGAACAGTACCTTGTCCATGCAGGGCAGGGCGCTTGCAAGCTGTGCCGTTTTGAAGCTCGTCAGGGTTTTGCCGCTGCCGGTGGTGTGCCAGATGTACCCGCCGCCTTCTACCGTGCCATAGTTTTTGTAGTTGGACGCAATCTGGATTCTGGAGAGAATCCGCTCGGTTGCCGCGATCTGGTACGGGCGCATGACGAGCAGCAATTGTTCCGTAGTGAATACGCAATAGCGGGTAAGAATATTCAGGACGGTGTGCCTGGCAAAGAAGGTTTTGGCGAAGTCCGTAAGGTCGGCGATGGTCTTGTTGGCGCCGTCCGCCCAATAGCTCGTGAATTCAAAGCTGTTGCTGGTTTTCTTGGAGCGGCCCGGGGCAGATTTTCCTGCGCTGCCGCCTGTTTCCCTGATGTGCTGGTCGCGGGTGGTGTTGCTGTAATACTTGGTGTGCGTGCCGTTGCTGATGACGAAGATTTGCACATACTCATACAGCCCTGAAGCGGCCCAGAAGCTCTCCCGATGGTAGCGTTTGATCTGGTTGAACGCCTCGCGGATGGCAACGCCGCGCCGCTTCAGTTCGACGTGTACCAGCGGCAGGCCGTTAACCAGTATCGTCACGTCGTAGCGGTTCTCACGCGCCCCGCCTGCCTCCTCGTACTGGTTGAGCACTTGCAGGCGGTTGTTGTGAATGTTCTTCTTGTCGATCAGGGAAATGTTTTTGCTGCTGCCATCGTCGCGCTTGAGGATTTGCACATGGTCGGCCTGTATCCGGCGGGTTTTTTCCGCGATGCCCTCGTTTTCGCCGGAGATGGATTTGCGAAAGAAGTCTTCCCACTCGGCATCGGAAAATGCGTAATTGTTCAGGGCTTCCAACTGGCGGCGCAGGTTGGCGGTCAATCCTGCCTCGTTGGAGACTTTGATGTATTCGTATCCCTGGCCTTGCAGCAGCTTGATGAAGCTTTGCTCAAGCATGCTTTCGGACTGATAGGAGTCCTCCGCCCGCAGGCTTGGCGTGTATTCCGCGACCACCGTGGATTCGTTGTCGGCGGCGACGATGTGGTATTGGCTCATGCGGCCTCTTTCTCTTCAAAGCGCAACAATCGATCCCGGTAATACTCGTACTGTTTGCGCCGCGCCTCGATTTCGGCGGGAAGGCCGATTGAAATGTCCGTGGTCAAGGCGTCGAATTTGTCGAGGATGGAGGCAATTCGTTCTTGCTCTGCGAGTAAGGGTAAAGGAATAACAAGTTTTTCGATATTGCCGACCGCCAATCCAGGTTGAGCTGATTTTGAAGCATACTGATTCAAATTCATGTGGACAAGCATATGAAATAACCAATCTAAATGAACACCAGCTTTAACGTTCACGACAACCGCATGTTCCGTCGCATAAAATTTGCCTGTTACACGGTTTACATTACCGCATAATGCACCTTGACGACCGATTAAAAGGTGCGCCCCATCGTGGTTATAGTTTTTGACGTAACCACGTACTCCATTACCTCCATAACATTGAAACAGACAATCATCGGTTTGATTATCTGAAATATCAAACGCTTGAATAAATTTACCGGCCTTCATGCTTGCAATCTCGCCTAATGTCAGCCATCGTGTCTGTCTGTCTGTCTGTCTGTCTGTCTGTCTGTCTGTCTGTCTGTCTGTCTGTCTGTCTGTCTGTCTGTCAAGGATTGAGATACGCTCTGAGCCAAAAGTCAAGAGGGTGTTTCGATAATACTCGTATTGTTTTTTTCTCGCTGTAAGCTCCGCTGTAAGCTCCGCTGTAAGCTCCGTGAAATTGTCCAGAATACGGACAATTTCACGTTGGACAGGAAGGGGCGGGACAGGGATTGAGTAGCGCATAACATCACTATTGGCTACGGCTGGATAGCTCGCGCCTCTCTGGACGGTTTCTATATATTCATAAAAAATGTTTCCGCCGATAATATGATAAATCCACCTCGGTAAAGTCAAGCTGGGGTTTGCGCGAAGAATACAAAAGCCCGTGCTGCATATTTGTCCGTCATGCTCGGGTGGAATGGAGCAAAATCGTTTCAGCGTTGGTCTTGTTGTGCCGAAAAGCACATCCTTCTCAAGGACTATCTGTTGGGCCCTACTTGGTGCATTGGATGAGTTAATTATTTGCGTTTCGGTAATGGTGTGGGTATCGCGGTCAACAGAAGTCAAGTCGATATAGTTGTATTGGCCGTCAGTATCACGTTTCCAGTTGATGTTTTGAGTTTTCAAGCATACCTCACCCAGTGTCTTATACTCCACCCCATCCGGGCATGACTCCGCAATCATCCGTTCAAGTTTACTCATCATCGCCCCCCTTGTCTGATTTGTCCGCTTCTTTTTTCTTTGTTAATTTCCGCAGAGACTTGTCAAAATCAGAAATGACTTTCTGCGTTTTATTGAAAATCTCATATTCCTCATCTGCTTTTGCATCGGCCTCTGCTTTGGATATTTTTCCTTTGTCCGATAAGATCTTGAACTTTCTAAACGCCAAAAACTCGTTCACGCTTTCTGCAAACTCATTCATGGTGAATATGTTTTCACCTTCGATTAAATCTTCGATGTAATCGAAATACCCCGTTACCGCACGTTCCAGGCGCCTTATCTCTTTTTCGGACAAATAATTTTTTGCAATGGTCACATCCGATTTCAAAATGCGGCCATCGGGGGCTTTTTTCCAGGTCGTCAATCCCATGTGCTCCCTGTTGCTGTCAGCACTTGCATAAATTATTTCTGCGGCCGTTTGTCCCGCTATCGCGTAATGAAATTTGTTTTGTATGGTCGCATAAAATTCTTGTGTAACTGACGAACTCCTGTCGTAGTCTATACTGCATTCGGCAAAAATGTCGGTTATTTGCTGCCAAATCCTGCGCTCGCTTGCGCGGATTGAACGAACTCGCTCCAGTAATTCCCTGAAGTAATCCTTGCCAAAAAAGTTTTGCCCTTGTTTTAGCCGTTCATCATCCAGCACGAACCCCTTCTGAATGTATTCCTTTAAGGTTTTTGTCGCCCAAATCCTGAATCGCGTTGCCTGCCCGGAATTCACGCGATAGCCTACGGAGATAATGGCGTCAAGGTTATAGAACTTCGTTGCGCTCGTTTGAGTCTTGTCCGCAATCGCGCCGTGCGGAGTGGTTGTTTCCAAAATGGAAATAACCACTTTTTCATCAAGTTCGCCCTCTTCAAAAATGTTTTTAAGGTGCTTGCTGATTGCCGGAATCTGAACGCCGAAAAGTTCTGCCATTGCCTTTTGTGTAACCCACAAGGTTTCATCTTTAATGGTAACTTCAATCCTGGCGTCGCCTTGTGGTGTGTTATAGAGTAAAAACAGTGGTGGATTTCCGCCCATGCTCATGCTGCGCTCCCCTCGATCTCCGTAATGATCGCGTTTATCTCCCGGCGCAAAACATCCTCACGGGCAACAATTTCTTCTATTTCGGCGTTCAGCTTTTTGATGTCGATGACTTCGCGGGCGTCTTCCTGTTCTACATACATGGAAACAGAAAGGTTGTAGTCCTGCCCGGCAACTTCAGAGTTATGCACAAGCCGCGCAAAATGCGCCACATCCGCGCGGGCTTTGAAGGCGTCCAGAATGGCAGCAATGTTCGCCTCTGTGAGCTTGTTGTTGTTGGTCACTTTTACGCATTCACGCGAAGCGTCAATAAAGAGGGTGCTGTTCTCGTTCTTCGACTTTTTCAGCACCATGATGCAGGTGGCAATGGAGGTGCCGTAAAAAAGGTTGTCCGGCAACTGAATCACGCAGTCCACAAAGTTGTTGTCTATCAGGTATTTCCGGATTTTCTGTTCCGCTCCGCCGCGATAGAGAATTCCGGGAAAACAGACAATCGCCGCCGTGCCACTGGTGGCAAGCCATGAAAGGGAGTGCATGATAAAGGCAAGGTCTGCCTTGGACTTCGGCGCAAGCACGCCCGCAGGGCTGAAACGGGGGTCGTTGATCAAGAGCGCGTTGGCGTCGCCCTCCCACCGGATGGAATAGGGCGGATTGGAGACGATGGCCTCGAAGGGTTCGTCATCCCAGTGAAGCGGCTCGGTCAGCGTGTCGCCGTGGACAATATCGAATTTGTCGTAGTCGATATCGTGCAGGAACATATTGATGCGGCAAAGGTTGTAGGTGGCGATGTTGATTTCCTGCCCGAAAAAACCTTGCCGCACCTTTTCCTTTCCAAGGATTTTGGCGAACTTCAAGAGCAGGGAACCCGAACCGCAAGCCGGGTCGTACACCTTGTTGACCTCGGTTTTTCCCACTAGGGTCAGGCGGGTCAGCAGTTCCGAAACCTCCTGCGGGGTGTAATACTCGCCACCGCTTTTGCCTGCGTTGCTTGCGTACATGCCCATGAGAAATTCATAGGCGTCGCCGAAGGCGTCGATGGTGTTGTCCTTGTAGCCGCCGAGCTTCATCTCCCCCACGCCATTGAGCAGCTTGACCAAACGCTCATTGCGCCTGGCAACCGTGCCGCCCAGCTTGTTGCTATTCACGTCAATATCGTCAAACAACCCCTTGAGGTCGTCTTCGCTCTCTGTGCCAAGGGCAGAGGCTTCAATATTTTTGAAAACCCGCTCCAGCGTCTCGTTCAGGTTTTCATCCGCTGAGGCGCGATTGCGGACATTCTCGAACAATTCGCTTGGCAAGATAAAGAAGCCTTTCGTCTCTACGAGTTCGGCGCGGGCGGATTCCGCTTCTTTATCCTGCAGATTCGCATAATCAAAGGATTCGTCTCCGGCCTCGTGTTCCCCGGCATTGATGTAGGCGGCCATGTTTTCGGAGATGTAGCGGTAGAAAAGAATACCGAGCACATATTGCTTGAAGTCCCATCCGTCTACGCTGCCGCGCAGGTCGTTTGCAATATTCCAGATGGTGCGGTGCAGTTCGGCCCGCTCCTGCTCCTTACGATTGTCAGCCATTATTTCTTGCCGTCCGTTTGCGGAAAATAAAGCGCCATTTTAGCGGCATTGCCCTGAGGCGATCAGTCCGCGCTGACGCGAAAGGAGCAATCCTGCATCCAGTGCGAATGGCCGGCGGAGGACTACGCGCGGAATTATTAAAATTATTTGAGCCAGATAATTATTGTCAGAAAATAACTTTCAATAACTTCCGGGCGCTTTCTTCTTTTCAGGAGGGCAGGCCTTTCTGCGCCCGGGAAATGGCGGCATATGTGGGCGGCAGGATGCCGTTCTGATTTTTATCTCAATTTTTATCTCAATGATTTTCTAGGGAACCTCTGAATAAGTCGAGCGGTAAGCGTGCGCTGCGGATTGGGATGGGATGCTAGGCGCAAACCACAGCGATACCTGAAGGTATCGCGAGGATTTGCAACGCCGCAGACCGCCCAACTCC
>WQZF01000002.1 GCA_009780885.1 Betaproteobacteria bacterium
CGCCGCCACCGAGCACATGGTAAAACTCGAACAATCTCCCGAACGGGTCAAGAGCTTCTTCCAAGACCCGCACGTCAAATATGCCGCTTAAGACTTCATACTTCTGCTGGCCGGATCAATATGGCAACCCAACGACGCTGCGCTGGACCAAGGGAAGTATCGCGGCAGCTACATTCCTACGAAGTCTCTGCTGTCGCTGTTCAAGGACGCAAACAAGTCCACCTTCCTGCACGAAACGGGGCATTTCTTTCTGGACACGCACGAGAAAGTGCTCGCCGACGCCATCGGAAAGAACCTCATGGACTCCGGGATGGTGCAGATGCGCGCGGATTTCATGGAGGCGCTGAAATGGGCAGGCTTCAAGGTGCGGGGCGAAGACGGCAAGATGCGTCTGGGAACCTTCACAGAATGGCGCAATGCAACGGCCAATGAAAAGCGTGCAGTGCACGAACGCTTTGCCCGTGGCTTCGAAGCCTACCTGATGGAGGGCAAGGCGCCTACGAAGCGGTTGGAGGGCGTCTTTGAGCAATTCAAGAACTGGCTGCTCGATTGCTATCACAGCATTCTGGGATTGCACATTTCGCTTTCTCCTGAGATTCGCAGCATTTACGACCGGATGCTGGGTGGTACGGGCGAGCGCTTGGAAGCGGCGCCGGAACCTGTTGGGCGCCCTCGGGACGCGGTACCGCAAGAACAAGCCGCCCAGCGAGAAGTCACCGCGTCAGCGGAGCCCGCGCCCGCCGCAGATTCTGCGCCTCCCCAACGCGGCATACTGAAGCAGCGGCACACTGAGAAACTGGAAGCCGCATACGACGCTGGCGAGATTCTCGAAGAGTCGCGTGCAAAGGTGCAGAAAGCGATTGATCGGGGTCAGTACAAAATGGCGCAAACGTGGCTTGAGCAAGCGCGGCAGGAAGAACAGCGCCACGCAGACATTCGCAAGACCCTGGATCGCGGAGAACCATTGAGCGAGGAGCAGCAGAAAACAGCCCTGGAGTCCGAACGCGTGATCGAAGCGATGGACGAAAGGCTGGGTGCCGGAATCGCCACATCGCGCGAGTTGGAGCAAGCATCGAAGTTTATGCGTCAGACCGCGCGCAACTACGCTCGCGATAGCGAGCCCTACCGCTTCTACATGGAGCGCAGCAACACCTATCAAGAGGCGATCACTGGCGCCGGAGTCCGTGAGGAAACAACGACGACACGTGTAGCGCCCCACAGCGAAGGGCTTGCCGTCGGCGCGCGCAAAGGGACACTAGCAGATAAAGCAGCGCGCGATGTTAATGATCGCAGCATCTCAGCGAAGGACAAGAGGCCTGGGGAGGTCGCGGTTAGCACCCCGGAAGAAAATGCGGAACTGGCGAAACTGATACGCGACCAAAACAAGGATGCGAATCTCGACAAACGAGGAATCGTGCCGCAGGAACTACAGGCAATTCCGGTCGAGAAAAAGCCTGGAGCGCACGATGAAGAAGGCTGGCATGAAGTTCCGGAAGAAGATCATCCAGCGCCCGATGAACTCAATCAGTCTGCGGCGCCTGTGCATTTGCCTGTGGATGAGATGAGTTTCGACAAGGCGAAAAAAGCGCTGGACGCACTTACAGACAAGCCTTTGCACAACGATGCAACCGGTATAGACGCGCGCGTAAATGATGCGCAAACAGGGAAGCTACTCAGTGGGAAGTCAGTGCTCAAAAGCATGAGCAACGGATTTACCCGCATGCAGCACTATGCTGCTGCGGCGCATATCGAGGATCTGTGGAAAGTAGCTACTCGGAATCCTGGAGACCCAGGAACAGACAAAAACAAACAGGCCAATGTGCTTTCCATCCAGCGATTTTCCACAAGGTTCACTACTCCTACGGGAGCGCGAATTGCGCACATGCTGATGAAGGAAACGATTCCTTCTAAAAAGGAAGGTGTCCAGCATCGAGTGTATAGCGTAGAGCTTGAAAGTGTGGAGGGTGCGCCCGAAGGTACGCCCTGGTACATCGACGCACGCACTGGAGAAGCTCCAGCGAGTCAGCAGGCGGTTATGAGGTCCGCCAAGGGCCAGACCCACGGGGGGGATCTGGACACGCCGGCACGTACCGATCGGAGCGCAGAGTCCAGTATAGCACCCGAAGACGACGCTTACTACCAATCCAGCGCGCGCGCCGGCAGCAACTGGCGCGACGATCCACGGAACATGACCGAGCGCTGGGCTGCCGATCCGAAGATGCCCAGGATGATGGGTGATGCGCTTGTCTGGACAGACGACTACGCACGCTCGGCATTCTCGAAGCTCGCCACCGTTTTGCCGGCAACCGACTCCCTGATCCGCAAGGCGGAACGGCTGGGTTCTTCGGCGGCCAGCAACTTCCGCAAGGCCCTTCGCGCAAGCAGCATGGTCAAGACCGAGCATGAGGCCATCGTGGGCGAGGTGCTGCGCAAGCTGGATACCGCAGCCCCCACTACGCAGCGCCGGGAAGCGCTGTGGAATTTCATCCAGGAGGCGACGCTGGAGCAAAAAGCGCCGAAGCTGTACCACTGGTTCCCCGAGGGGGCGAAGGTGGATCCGGAAATGGAAGCGCGGTATCAGCGCTTCGCACCACAAGAACGGGCGGCCATCGACGCAATCTTCCAGCACAGCAACGACACACGCACCAAGTTGTTCGATCTGGCAAACCGGGAAATCGAGGATGCGACAGCGCAGCGCATCGGGGACATCGAGAACGCCCTGGCCGCAGAGAAAGTCAAGATCCAGCGTGACGAGGGAATGAACGAGCAGGATCGTGCCAGCGCACTCAAGGAAGCGGAGCGGAAAGCGGCGCGGGAGATCCGGGAAGTGAAGAAGCAGGCGGAAGATGCCCGAGCGCCGTTCAACCCAAGCAACCAGAAACTGCTGCTCTACGTGCCGATGCAGCGGGTAGGCGATCATATGGTGATCGGGCGTTCCCAGGAATTGCTGGACGCTCAGCACGAATTGAAGCAAGCGCAGGAAGCCCTGGACGCGGGTAACGGGGATCGCGCACACATTGCCGAACTGCGAAAAAACATCGAGGATATGGAACAAAACCCGGAGCATTATTTCGTGCGCGCCGTGGATGGCGCCGCCAAGGCCCGGGGCGTGGAGCGCGAGATACGCGGACAGTACGCGCACACGGAATCCTTTGCCAAGAGCGAACTTTCCAAATTTGGAAACGACCGACCCTTCGAAGCATTCGCAAAGATTGCCGATGCGATTCCAGAAAACGAGCCCGGCGCAAATACAGGTTTCGAGGTGCGGCTGGCGTCGCCGACGGCTCAGGGGGTGGCGCTGCCATGGTAGTATCGATCGGGTCAACAACAAGGGAGTGCAGGATGAATTGCCGGAGAAGGTGCACCCGCACTTCAGTATGCGTGCCTGCACCACGACGGCGGCGCGCTATTCGCACAGGGCGCCCAGCACGAAAAAAGGCACATCGTCGCTCCGGCCCAGTACGCTTGGGTTTGAGAGGAGGGGGGTTGACATTCAACATTGCACATCAATAGCATATAATTTTAATCACAGCTTGGGTATGGTGTTGTATGTTTGGGCTGTTTTGTTTCGGGAAAGGAAAAAAGAAACCGGCAAGAAGCGAGCAAACGTTTGCGTGTGACGAGGTGCTTGCTTCAATGCGGGAGCAGTGCCGCATAGTAGAGGCAAAGCTTATTCGAGCCTTGGAAGAACGCGATGCAGCGATAAAGCTTCGCGCCAAGGCGGCGGAAACTATGGTTGCTATGCACGAGAAGATCAAGATTGTGCAGGCAGCGCGTGATGACACGGAAAAAAAAGCGGCAGAGCTTGACGGCAGGCTAAAGGAGGTGTCCCACGGGCGCGATGTGCTTTCATCGACGGTATCGCGACTTCTGGGCGAGCTGGATACAGCATCCACAGAGTTGAAAGAGGTCACGGCGGCGTTGTTTCAAGCGCGCGAAGCGCTTGATAAGCGGTACCTAGGTAGTGAGCGCACCAGTAGTGCTGATGCGTATATGGGGGTTCTTGATGGGGTGGGTAAGCCTTTAGCTGGGTATGATGACGCTTCAGATGGCGGGGGCAAAAATAGCACACCTGCGAAAAATAATGGGGATCGGAAAGCATTTACTGTAGGGGGCGCTGGAGGTTACAGACCTAGTAAATTGCCAGTGGCAAAGACAGATGGTGGGGATATTTATGATTTGCCGCTTACTGGGGAAGGGCCTAGGTTCCAAGTTTATGGCATAGATCAGCGTGACGCTCTTCGGCAGGTTTTCTTTGACGTTGAAACTACCGGTCTAAGTCACAGACAGGGGCACCGCATTGTTGAAGTCGCAGCAATAGAAATGCGAGATCGTTGTTTTACAGGGAAACGCATACACTTCTACATAGACCCAGAAATGCCTGTTGACCCCAGGGCAGAGCGGGTTCATGGGTTAAGCAATAGTTTTTTGAGGGGAAAACCAAAGTTTGCACAGATTGCTGATGAACTTTGTGACTTCATCCATGGGGCTGAATTGGTTGCGCACAACGCTTCTTTTGACGTTGGATTTATGAATGCCGAGCTTTCTAGGCTTTGCCTTCCAGAAGTCGAAAAGCAGTGTCGTGTTCTCGATACGTTGAAGCTTGCTCGGAAGCTGCATCCGAACAAGAAGAATAGCTTGGATGCGTTGTGTGAGCGGTATGGAGTTTCAAATGGGCAGCGAAATCTTCATGGAGCAATGTTGGATGCGGAGCTTCTTGCGAAGGTGTATCTTGAAATGACAGTAGCAAAAGCAGCAAAAGTAATAGAATTTTTTTCATAATGTGTGGGAGACGGTGAGGGCGCACAAGGAAAGATAAAACTTGAATTTAAAAACCGGGTACCTGGTTTGCGGAACATACAGCGCAGGTACTACCCACACGGGAGGTACACAAGGTACGTTGTGATACGCTTGGATGGCGTTAGTTGAACCCCTGCGTACCCCCTTTGATCCGCGTTAAAGTCCGGGGCTCGGGGCTGTCCTGTAATGGAGCCCGCCGTGCGTTTCTTGCTGGAAAGCCATGCCATGTTCCGTCTCTCCCAATATATCCAGGAAATCGACACGCCGACGCCGGTCGTCCCCTCGCGTCGGCCGCCGGGGCCGGTGGTCATCTGGAACCTGGTGCGGCGCTGCAACCTGACCTGCAAGCATTGTTACTCCATTTCCGCCGACAAGGATTTCGCCGGTGAATTGTCGATTGCCGAAATTTTCCGGGTCATGGACGATTTGCGCGCGTTCCGCGTTCCGGTGCTGATCCTTTCCGGCGGCGAGCCGCTGCTGCGCCCGGAAATTTTCGAGATTGCGCAGCGGGCGAAAAAAATGGGCTTCTATGTCGGGCTGTCGTCGAACGGCACGCTGATCGACACGCGCAACATCGACGCCATCGCCGCCTGCGATTTCAATTACGTCGGTATTTCCCTCGATGGTATCGAGGCGACGCACGACCGTTTCCGCCGTTCCCAGGGCGCTTTTGCCGCAGCGCTGAACGGGATGCGCCTGTGCCGCGACCGTGGCCTGAAGGTCGGCGCGCGTTTCACGATGACCCAGGACAACGCCCACGATCTTCCGGCGCTGCTGCGCCTGATCGAAGAGGAAGGAATCGCGCGCTTTTATTTTTCGCATCTCAACTATGCCGGGCGCGGCAACAAGAACCGGCGCGACGATGCGCACTATCGCATGACGCGCGAAGCGATGGATCTGCTGTTTGAAACCTGCCTTGCCGCGCGGCAAAAGGGGCAGCCGCGAGAGTTCACCACCGGAAACAACGATGCCGACGGCGTTTATTTCCTGCATTGGGTTCGCCGCCGCTTTCCCGGAAGCGCCGCGCATATCGAGGCGAAACTGCGCCAGTGGGGCGGCAATGCCTCCGGGCTGAACGTCGCGAACATCGACAACCTCGGCAATGTCCACCCCGACACGATGTGGTGGCATTACACGATCGGCAATGTGCGCGAGCGGCCTTTTTCGGAATTGTGGAGCGATCTTTCCGATCCCTTGCTGGCGGAATTGCGGCAACGTCCGCGCCCCGTCAAGGGGCGATGCGGGCAGTGCGCCTGGAAGGAAATATGCAACGGGAACACCCGCGTCCGGGCGCAGCAATTGACGGGCGATCTCTGGGCCGAAGATCCGGGGTGTTATCTCGACGACGAGGAAATCAAACAGTTTCATTCTTGAAGGGAGAGGGATTCATGAACGGACGTTTTTTCTGCGCCCTGTTTTTTCTTTGCGCTTGCGTTTCCTCGATCCAGGCGGCGGGAAGAGGCGAGGGGGGCGGCACTGCAACCCCGGCAGCCTCCGCAACGTCTGAAGTTTCCCAGGCGCGGGCCGTTGAAGTTTTCCGGGAAATTTGCGCCATCTGTCATAGCGAAAACCGTTTCGGCGGCATCGGCCCGGCGCTGTTGCCGGAAAACCTGGAGCGCCTGAAAAAAGCCGAAGCCCTCGATGTCATCAAGAATGGCCGCCCGGCGACGCAGATGATCGGCTATTCCTCCCTTCTGAAACCCGGAGAGGCCGAAGCCCTTGTCAGCTATATCTACTCGAAGGCAGTGCCGGCGCCGCGATGGGAAGCCGAGGACATCAAAGCCTCGCACATCCTCAACGAAGAAACCTTCAAATTGCCGGCGGTTCCGAACAAACTGCTCTCCGGCGTCGATCCGCTCAATCTCTTCATCGTCGTCGAAACCGGCGACCAGCATGTTTCGCTGCTCGATGGCGACAAATTCAAGCGCCTGCACCGTTTCCCGAGCCGTTACGCGCTGCACGGCGGGCCGAAATTCTCGCCCGACGGGCGCTTCGTCTATTTCGCCTCGCGCGACGGCTGGATTACCAAATACGACATCTACAACCAGGTCACCGTCGCCGAAATCCGCGCCGGCCTGAATGCGCGCAACGCCGCAGTTTCCAGCGACGGCAAATGGGTCATGGTGGCCAACTATCTGCCGCATTCGCTGGTGGTGCTCGATGCCCGTGACCTTTCGCTGGCCAGGATCATTCCCGCCATCGCGGGCGACGGCAGCGGGAAAAGTTCGCGCGTTTCCGCCGTCTACGACGCTGCGCCGCGCAAGAGCTTCATCGCCGCGCTCAAGGACATCCCGGAAGCCTGGGAAATCAGCTACGACCCCAACGCCGGAGAAGTCAGCGAAGGCATGATTCACGATTTCCAGTACAAGGAAGGCGTCTTCAAACCGGGTTTTCTCTATCCGCGCCGCACCTTCCTCCAGGACTATCTCGACGACTTCTTCTTCACCCAGAGCTATGACGAAATCGTTGGCGCTTCGCGCACCGCGAGCAAGGGTCAAGTCATCTTTCTCGATGGACGCAAGAAAGTCGCGGATCTCGACCTGACCGGAATGCCGCACCTCGGCTCCGGCATCACCTGGGCCTGGAAGGATGTCGACGGCATTTTCGGAGAAAAGGGCGCGCAGCGCACGGTGCTCGCAACCCCGAATCTGAACGACCCTGAAGTCAGCATCATCGACATGGAAACCTGGAAAACGATCAAGAAAATTCCTACCCTCGGCCCTGGCTTCTTCATGCGCAGCCATGAAAACAGCCGCTATGCCTGGGTCGACTCGATGATGAGTCCGAAATACAAGGACACCTTGCAGGTGATCGACAAGGAAAGCCTCGAAGTCGTCGCGCGCCTGACCCCGGTACCGGGCAAGACGCTGGCGCATATCGAATTCACCCGCGACGGCAAATATGCGCTTGCCAGCCTCTGGGAAATGGACGGCGCGCTGATCGTCTTCGACGCGAAAACCTTGAAGGAAGTCAAACGCATCCCGGCCTCGAAGCCGGTCGGCAAATACAACATCTGGAACAAGATCACGCGCTCCGAAGGCACGAGCCATTGAAGTCAAAAGGCGGATAGATTTTCTAAATTTGTTTAAAGAATTATTGATTGAAACATACTACAGTAGCGAAACATTATTTAAGTAAATTTAGAATTTTTTTTGGAAATGGGAGGATATTCGGCAAACGATCCGGCCCGTAGGCCGGATAAGCGAAGCGAAATCCATCATTTCCTTGGCTGAATCCCGAGAGCGGCTCGATGGTCGCCAGACGCGCCGCAGGCAAGGAGCGATGCAAGGTTTACCCGGCGCAGGCTGAAAATTTTCCTTCCAGAACGAGTATCATTCGCCGGTGGCAATAAACAATCCCACTTTTTCAAAGGAACCCGAAATGAACAAATCCGAACTGATCAAAACGATTTCCGATCGTACCGGACTCTCCAGAAACGTAGCCGGAAACGCTCTGGATGCAACGATCGATTCCATTGTCGAAGCCGTCTCCAAGGGCGAGCAAGTGACCCTGGTGGGCTTCGGTTCGTTCAAGTTGTCGAACCGTTCGGCACGTACCGGAAGAAACCCGAAGACCGGCGCCCCGATGAAAATTCCGGCAGCATCCGTTCCGAAGTTCAGCGCCGGCAGCACTTTCAAGGCCGCCGCTGGCGCCAAGAAGAAAAAATGAACACCTGTCGAGCGCAATCCCCAACCTTCAGGTTGGGGTGACTCAAATTCTCCCTTGCCGGAAGGCGAGGGTGGTTTACGTCATTGGGGGGCCTTGTGCCCCCCAATGACGTAAACCGGATGAATAAGCGCCCCGATCCCGGGGCGCGAAGCAAGGGATCCTACGCGCCGGGTTCTGCCGGGCGCGTTGCGCTGCCCCGGATGCCGGCCTCGACGATGGTGAGAGCGGTCATGTTGACGATCCGCCGCACGGTGGCGGTGGGAGTCAGCACCTGCGCGGCGCGGGCGGTGCCGAGCAGGATCGGGCCGATCGTGAGGTTGTCGCCAGCGGCAGTTTTCAGGAGGTTGAAGGCGATGTTCGCCGCGTCCAGCGTCGGCATGATGAGGAGGTTGGCCTGGCCCTTGAGCCGGGAATTCGGGAATTGCTGCGCGCGAATGGCCTCGTCGAGCGCGGCGTCGCCGTGCATTTCGCCTTCCACTTCGAGTTCCGGCGCGCGTTCGCGCAGCAGGCGCAGCGTTTCGCGCATTTTGAGCGCGCTGGGCGTGTCGGCGGCGCCGAAGGAGGAATGCGAGAGGAGGGCGACTTTTGGCGCCATGCCGAAACGCCGCACTTCCTCGGCGGCGAGCAGGGTCGTGCGCGCCAGTTGTTCCGGGCTGGGGTCGTAGTTGACGTAGGTGTCGGCGATGAAGACGGTGCGGCCGGACAGGATCAGCAGGTTCATTGCCGCGTATTCGGAAACGCCAGCCTCGAAGCCGATGACGTGGCGCACGTAGGAGCGGTGCACGTCGGTCTTGCCGAAGACGCCGCAGACCAGGCCGTCGGCATAGCCGAGGCGCACCATCAGCGCGCTGTACAGCGTGGCGCGGCGGCGGACTTCGCGTTGCGCGTAATCGGGGGTGATGCCGTTCCGCTCCATGATCCGGTGGTATTCGCGCCAGAATTCATCGAAATGACGTTTGAAGAATTCGCAGTGGTCGCCGTGGATGACTTCAAAGTCGATGTCGGGACGAATGCGCAGCCCGGCCTCCTTGATCTTACGCGCCATTTCCTCGCGCCGCCCGATCAGGATCGGGGTTGCGATGCCTTCGTCGCGGATGATCTGCACCGCGCGCAGCACCCGTTCTTCCTCTCCTTCGGCGAAGACGATGCGCTTGGGCGCGCTCTTGGCCTGCGTGAATACCGGCTTCATGATGAGGCCGGAGTGGTAGACGAATTCGTCCAGGTTTTGCAGGTAGGCGGGCCAGTCGGCGATCGGGCGCGTGGCCACGCCGGATTGCATCGCCGCGCGCGCGACTGCCGGGGCGATCTTGACGATCAGGCGCGGATCGAAGGGGCGCGGAATGATGTATTCCGGGCCGAAACCGGCGGGCGCGCTGCCGTAGGCGGCGGCGACGACTTCGGATTGCTCGGCGCGGGCCAGGTCGGCAATCGCATGGACGGAGGCGAGTTTCATCTCCTCGGTGATCGTCCTCGCGCCGACATCGAGCGCGCCGCGAAAGATGAAGGGGAAGCAGAGGACGTTGTTGACCTGGTTCGGATAATCGGAGCGTCCGGTGGCGATGATCGCGTCATCGCGCACGGAGCGGATTTCCTCGGGCAGGATTTCCGGATGCGGATTGGCGAGTGCGAGGATCAGCGGTTTTTTCGCCATCTTCGCGACCATCTCCGGCTTCAGTACGCCGCCGGCGGAAAGGCCGAGAAAAACGTCGGCGCCGTCGATGATTTCGGCCAGCGTGCGCGCCGGGGTCTCCTTTTCATAACGGGCCTTGATCTCGTCCATTTCCTCGGTGCGCCCCTTGTAGACGACGCCCTTGATGTCGCTGACCCAGATGTTCCCGACCGGAACGCCGAGCATCACCAGCAAATCGAGGCAGGCGAGCGCCGCCGCGCCCGCGCCGGAAGTCACCACCTTGACCTTGTCGAGCGCCTTGCCCTGGAGGTGCAGCCCGTTCAGGAAGGCCGCGCCGACGACGATCGCGGTGCCGTGCTGGTCGTCGTGAAAGACCGGGATGCTCATCCGCTCGCGCAGTTTCCTTTCGATGTAGAAGCACTCCGGCGCCTTGATGTCTTCGAGGTTGATCCCGCCGAAGGTCGGCTCCATCGAGGCGATGATTTCGATCAGCCTGTCGGGATCGCGTTCGTTGATTTCGAGATCGAAAACGTCGATGTTGGCGAATTTCTTGAACAGCACCCCCTTGCCTTCCATCACCGGCTTCGCGGCCAGCGCCCCGATGTTCCCCAGCCCGAGGACGGCGGTGCCGTTGGTGATGACGCCGACGAGATTGGCGCGCGAGGTCAGCGAACTCACCTCGCCCGGATCGCGGACGATTTCCTCGCACGCGGCGGCAACGCCCGGCGAATAGGCCATCGAAAGATCGTACTGGTTCGTCAACTGCTTGATCGGCTGCACCGAAATCTTGCCCGGCTTGGGCTGGCGGTGGTAATGCAGCGCGGCGGCGCGCAGTTGCTCTCTGGCGTTGTCCCTGCTCATGGAGGTCTCCATTCTCTACAAAGGCTAATTCTTCGATCATATAGCGATTCCCCGGATAATCCACGGATTCCGATCTATAGTTATTGTTTAATTATGAATAGCGCCCTCAAGTCTGAACATTTTTCCCATCTCTCTCCAGAGGAGAGGAAAAACACTCTCCCTTCGGAGGGTGGCGCGTAGCGCCGGGATAATTCCCTTCCCGTGGAGGGGTAGCGGCGAAGCCGGCGGGGTGGTGGCGGGGCGCAAGTTGGCGAGGTATACGCCAACACTCCCCTCGCCTGAATTCAATCAAAACACTCTAAAAGGAGACAACCCATGACACACCCATCCCTGCTTTTGAACGACGGGCAGCAGATTCCGCAACTCGGACTCGGCACTTGGCAAACCCCGGATGAAAACGCCGCAGCGATTGTTTCGATCGCGCTGGAAGAAGGCTACCGGCTGATCGACACGGCTTCGATTTACGGCAACGAGGCAGGCGTCGGCACAGGAATCCTTTCTTCGGGCATTCCGCGCGAAGAAATTTTCGTGACCACCAAGCTGTGGAACAACCGTCATGGCTACGACGATGCCTTGCGCACCTTCGACGAAAGCCTGCGGCGGCTGCGGCTCGATTATGTCGATCTTTATCTGATCCATTGGCCGATGGCGCACCGGAACCGTTATCCAGACGCCTGGCGGGCGCTCATCACGCTCAAGAACGAAGGGCGCGCGCGTTCGGTCGGCGTCTCCAACTTCCAGATCCCGCACCTGCAACGCCTGCTCGACGAAACGGGCGTGACGCCCTCGGTGAACCAGATCGAATTGCACCCGTATTTCCAGCAGCGCGCCCTGCGCCAGTTCCACGCCCGGCATGGCATCGTCACCGAGTGCTGGAGCCCGATCGGAAAGGGAGGCGATCTGCTGCGCGAGAAAAATGTGCTGCGCGTTGCCCAAAAACATCAGAAAACGGCAGCGCAAATCGTGCTGCGCTGGCATCTCGACAACGGGCTGGTCGCGATTCCAAAATCGGCCAATCCCGCGCGGCTGCGCGAAAATTTCCAGACTTCCGGTTTCCGCCTCGACCCCGAAGACATCGCGCTACTGGACGGTCTGGACAACCCCAAGGGCCGCATCGGCCCCGATCCCGATACCTCGGATTTTTAGGGGATGGGGGCGAATTCCGGGTTTTTGATTTTCTAAATTACTGTAATAATTATTTTATATTACCATCTACTACCTTGAAACATTCTTTAAGTAAATTTAGAAAATCGTAGCTTTCAGCGGGCGGATTACCATCCGCCCCTGCGTTTATCCGGGCTGTGCGGAACTTCATTTTCCGCCTGGAAGGTGCAAATAAGGAGAGGACTCACAAAAGAAAAGCCCCTCGAAATCGAGGGGCTGGAGGTTCAGACTAAACGATTCTTATGGGGTTCGTTGCGATTAGCTCGTTGCGCGGCAGGAACCCGGCAGATAGTTGGTGGGCAGAGGATTCTTGGAAGTTCCGGGACCACAATGCCATTCGTAAATCTGCATGCCGGCATCTTTGGTGGCGTCCAGGGTTCTGGGAGCTGCAGCACCTTTATCCAAAACATACGGAATCAATTGGATTTCCTTGCCATCCGCTGGAGGATTGGCCTTGATGAAAGTTTGCTCGACGGTGGAAGTCGTGACGGTAATAACGCCATTTGTGTCCGTCAAGACGCTGTCTACGAATTTCGTCGGGCGGTCTGTCCTGCCGTTCGGGTTTTTATTGCCTATACCTGCTTCGCAACCCCACAGGTGAGTGCCCGCAGATTGATCCATCGGACTCGTCATTGCCGCCTGAACGGATTCCGTGATCGAGGTGCGGCACTGCGATGCGGCCAGGATGGCTTCCGAAACGCGGGCGCGGATCGTGTAGTCCTGATATGCCGGCAGCGCGATGGCGGCCAAGATGCCGATGATGGCGACGACGATCATCAGTTCGATGAGCGTAAAGCCTTGTTGAATCTTTTTCATGTGAATCTCCTTATGTCAGATTAAAGCGCGGATATTGCGCTCCGACTGAGTAAGAGCATTTTCCGTGCCAATTTCCAATGCACCGTAAATCGGCGGGGGCGGGAAGGGGAAGAAAAAACAGGTCGGAAAAAGCGCCCATTTTTGTCAGGCAGGGTGCCGTTTTTTGTCAGCTTTTTTCTAAGAAATCCTTAATAAACAAGGTTTCCAGGGAAGAATGGCCGGCGCGGGAATACTTTCGTCATTCGCCAAAGCGCAGAGGCCGGAAGCTGTCTTTTGGTGAATTTCCTGGATGGCGCCACGTCCCCCTGAAGGCAAAACCGTGTTGCTTCCTGCTTGTGGCTTACGTAGGATAGGAGGATCGTAAAGCCATGCAATTCGCCATGCTTCATCGCCACCTCAATCATCAAGGTTTTAACCTTGTCGCAATCGACGAGGTGATTTCACGGGGCCGGTGGCGGGATTTGGCTGAACTGCGCCGGGCTGTGTTGGCCAACCATGTCCTGCTGGAGAAGGTGGAACAGGTTTGCCGCCCTTATATTTCCGATCCGTGCGCCCAAGCTCATCATTTCTGGATGCCCTATGCCGAAAGAGACCGCACAACTGCAGGAGTTGCAGGAGCGCAAGAGCTGTGACGAGGATTTGCAATGCGGTGGATCACCCGGCGCTGTAGAGGCACACTGTGCGGCGGGTCGTTCAGGGCATAATGCTTTTCATGCGCTCAGCGGCGGGATGCGCCGGATTTTTGGCTTTTGAAACAGGGCGATTGCCATCGCCCCCTACGCTGTCGGGCCTTGCATTTCATCCCAATCCGCAGCGCACACTTTTCGCTCGACTTATTCAGAACATCTTTGGGGGGTTTCATGTCCGGCAATACCTTCGGCACTCTTTTTTGCGTGACTTCCTTTGGCGAATCGCACGGGCCGGCGATTGGCTGTGTCGTCGATGGCTGCCCGCCTGGCCTGGAGTTGAACGAGCGGGATATCCAGGCCGATCTGAATCGGCGCAAGCCCGGGACTTCGCGCCATGTGACGCAGCGGCGCGAACCGGATGCCGTGGAAATTCTCTCAGGAGTGTTCGACGGAAAAACGACGGGGACGCCCATCGCGCTGCTGATTCGCAATCAGGATCAGCGCAGCGGGGATTACGGCGCAATTGCCGAACGCTTTCGGCCCGGTCATGCGGATTATGTTTATGAGCAGAAATACGGCATCCGCGATTATCGCGGAGGCGGACGTGCTTCCGCCCGTGAGACGGCGGTGCGGGTGGCGGCGGGGGCGATTGCGCGGAAGTGGCTGCGCGAGCGCTACGGGGTGCGGATTCGCGGCTGGATGCACCAGCTTGGGGAAATCGCGATTCCTTTCGTGGAGGAGGGGGCGATTGACGCGAACCCGTTTTTCGCACCCAACGCGGCGCTGGTGCCGGAGCTGGAGGCGTATATGGATGCCTTGCGCGCCTCCGGCGATTCGGTTGGGGCCGGGGTTACGGTGAGGGCCAGCAACGTTCCGGCGGGATGGGGCGAACCGGTGTTCGACCGGCTCGACGCCGCGATTGCCGGGGCGATGATGAGCATCAACGCGGTCAAGGGGGTCGAGATCGGCGCGGGCTTTGCCAGTATCGCGCAAAGGGGAAGCGAGCACGGCGATGAAATGAGCCCGCAAGGCTTTCTTTCCAATCATGCTGGCGGGATTCTTGGCGGGATTTCCACGGGTCAGGAAATCGTCGCCAGGATCGCGCTGAAACCCACGTCCAGTATCCGGCTGCCGCGCCGCTCGATCGACCGTGCCGGGGCTGCGGCCCTGGTCGCGACAGAGGGGCGGCACGACCCCTGCGTCGGCATCCGCGCCACGCCTATTGCCGAGGCAATGCTGGCGCTGGTGCTGATCGATCACGCGCTGCGCTGGCGGGCGCAATGCGGCGATGTCGTCCCGGCGGTTCCCGGGCTTGCGCCGGATGGCGGCGATTGATCCAATCAAGCAAGAGATTTTCTAAATTCAACTAAAGAATTTAGTATAATATTTCACTGCTGTAGCGAAATATTATTTAAGTAATTTAGAAAATTGAGATGCGCCGCAGCAAAAATTGGCGCCCGAAAAGGTTAGAATGAACGAGTCACCGTAGTTCCGCGGTGAGGTTTTTTTCATTGGAGGTAATCCGATGCTTTCACACGATATGCACCAGGAATTCCCTAACCTGGCAGAAAAGATCGATGCCTTGGCGAGGACCAATAGCCATTTCTCGCATTTGTACGACCAGTACAACGGTCTTGACGCTGAAATCATCAAGGTTGAGGAAGATGGAACGCCAATGGATGATTTTTCCTTTGAAAATCTGAAGAAAAAACGCTTGAGACTCAAGGACGAGCTTTATCAGATATTGAAAGAGGCGCATCCCTGACCGTTTTCCACGCATCGCATTCATCCGGCAGTATCGGCGTTTTTGGATGCCGCTGCCGGATGTTTCATTTATGGCGATCCAAAAGAAGATTTGTCACCGGGAGCGGAATTTTTCTGGAGTCCACAAATGAATCTATTCCTTTCTTATCTGCGACGCCTCGTTCTGGCGGTCTGCGCGCTTTCATTGATCGGCTGCGCCAGCGTCCAGACGACGCAATCCGGTGCAGTGGGCATTGACCGGAAACAATCCATGCTGGTGTCGTCGAAGGAAATGGACAGCGCCGCCTTGCAGGCTTATGGCGAAACCGTTGGAAACGCGAAAAAGGAAGGGAAGCTGGATCAGGATCCGAAACAACTGGAACGGGTGCAGACAGTCGGCCTGCGTCTCCTGCCCGGCGTTGCGGTCTTTCGTGAGGATGCCCTGGGTTGGCAATGGGAAGTCCATGTCATTACTTCGCCTGAAATCAATGCCTGGTGCATGCCCGGCGGCAAGGTGGCTGTCTATACGGGTCTTCTGGAAAAAATCGACCCGAGCGATGACGAGCTGGCGGCGGTGCTTGGGCACGAAATCGCCCATGCCCTGCGCGAGCACAGCCGCGAACGCGCCTCGGAAGCCATGGCGACGAGTGTTGGCCTGAGCGTCCTTTCTGCCGCTGTGGGCTTGAAAGGCTATCAAACAGACCTGGCAAAGGTCGTCACCAATCTCACCGTCTCATTGCCCAACAGCCGCGAGCATGAAACCGAAGCCGACCGCATCGGCGTAGAACTGGCAGCGCGCGCAGGCTACGACCCGGCTGCGGCAATCACACTCTGGGAAAAGATGGGTCGCGCCTCCGGCAGCCAGCCGCCACAATTTCTCTCGACGCACCCTTCGAACCAATCCCGTCTTTCCGATCTCAGGGCCTATGCCGAGAAAGTAAAACCGCTGTACGAAGAGGCATTGCGGAACCCGCAGCAGTAGATGCGGGCAAGGCGGCTGTGACATAATCAACGATTTTCCTTTCCGGTATTTTTCGATATGGCGCAGACCCTTTATGAAAAACTTTGGCAGGATCATGTCGTGCATGAGGAGCCTGACGGCACCGCCTTGCTCTATATAGACCGCCACCTGGTGCACGAGGTGACGAGCCCGCAGGCCTTTGAAGGATTGAAGTTGGCGGGAAGAAAAGCCTGGCGTGCTTCGTCGGTGGTGGCCACTGCCGATCACAATACTCCTACGCAGGGCTGGAATCTGGCTCCGGGCAATGAGGCCATCGAGGATCCGGTTTCCCGCCTGCAGGTGGATACGCTGGATGCCAATCTGCGTGAAACCGGCCCGCTGGCTTATTTTCCGTTCAAGGATCCGCGCCAGGGAATCGTTCATGTTATCGGCCCCGAACAGGGCGCGACATTGCCGGGAATGACCGTGGTTTGCGGCGATTCGCATACTTCGACGCATGGCGCATTTTCCTGTCTGGCCATTGGCATCGGCACTTCCGAAGTGGAGCATGTGCTGGCGACGCAATGCCTCTTGCAGAAAAAATCGAAAACGATGCTGGTTGCGATCAACGGACTTCCCGGCAAGGGCGTGACGGCAAAGGATCTGGCGCTTGCGGTGATCGGGCGGATCGGTACGGCAGGCGGCACCGGGTACGCGATTGAATTCGGCGGCAGCGCCGTGCGCGCGCTGTCGATGGAAGGGCGGATGACGCTGTGCAATATGGCAATCGAGGCGGGCGCGCGGATGGGCCTGGTCGCCGTCGATGAAACGACGATCCGCTATCTGCAGGGCCGTACTTTCGCTCCGAAGGGAGATTTGTGGGATCGCGCAGTAGCTCGCTGGCGTACCCTCGTTTCCGATCCGGGCGCGCATTTTGACCAGATCATCGAAATCGCTGCCGCAGAAATTGCTCCGTTGCTGACGTGGGGAACTTCTCCGGAAATGGTCGTTCCCATCAACGGCAAGGTTCCCGATCCCGCAACGGTCTCCGACCCGGTCAAGCGCGAAGGCATGGAGCGCGCCTTGCAATACATGGGGTTGCAACCGGGAACGGCGATGACGGCGATTTCCGTCGACAAGGTATTCATCGGTTCCTGCACCAATTCGCGGATCGAAGATCTGCGCGCGGCAGCTTCGGTGCTCAGGGGCCGGCATGTCGCCGACAATATCAAACTGGCGTTGGCGGTGCCCGGTTCCGGTCTGGTGAAACGGCAGGCGGAACAGGAAGGGTTGGACCGGATTTTCACAGCCGCCGGTTTCGAGTGGCGGGAGCCGGGTTGCTCGATGTGTCTGGCGATGAATAGCGACCGCCTGGAACCGGGCGAGCGCTGCGCCTCTACTTCCAATCGCAATTTCGAGGGACGCCAGGGAACCGGGGGCCGCACGCATTTACTGAGTCCGCAAATGGCGGCAGCGGCGGCAATCGCCGGTCGTTTTGCCGATGTGCGGGAATTGTTGTGAGGAAATGAGAATGGAACTTGGAAAAATCATTTCCCTGTTTCTGATCGCATTATTCTGCGTCGCCTGCAATACCGTTCAGGGCGTCGGAAAGGATGTCCAGAAAGGTGGCGAAGCCATCGAACGGGCAGGGAAAAAATAAGTGGGTATGTCGTTTTTCGGAATTCGATGAAAGCATAATCAATGGAAAAATTTATTCACCTCGAAGGATTGGCAGCGCCGCTCGACCGCAATAATGTCGATACCGACGCGATCATTCCGAAACAGTTCCTGAAGTCGATCAAGCGTTCAGGGTTTGGCCCCAATGCTTTCGACGAATGGCGTTATCTCGATATTGGAATGCCGGGACAGGATGCGGGCAAACGCCCGCTGAATCCCCATTTTGTGCTCAACCAGCCGCGTTATCGTGGCGCCTCCATTTTGCTGGCCCGCCAGAATTTTGGTTGCGGTTCCTCGCGCGAACATGCGCCGTGGGCCTTATTCGATTTTGGTTTTCGCGCCATTATTGCCGAATCCTTCGCCGATATTTTTTTCAATAACTCCTTCAAAAACGGTCTGTTGCTGATCGTTTTGCCTGCGGCGGCGATTGAGGCGCTGTTTGCGGTGGTCGAAGCGATGCCGGGGTGCACCCTGCTCATCGATTTGCCGGCGCAGACGGTGTCATCCCCCGACGGGCGGGTATTTCCGTTTGCCGTCGACCCCTTTCGCAAGGAATGCCTGATCAACGGTTGGGACGATATTGGACTGACCCTGCGCCACGCCGATAAAATCCACGCTTTTGAAGACCGGCGCCGTGAAACGCAGCCTTGGCTTTTTTCCGGGTGAAAAGAGTTTTGTTGCCGGTATTGATGAACACAGAAATTACTTTTTGAGAAGTTATTGATTGGGAATTCGATGAAAATTTGTGTACTCCCCGGAGACGGGATCGGTCCGGAAATTACCGCCGAAGCAGTCGGTGTGCTCAAGGCACTCGATATTGGCTGCGAAATGGAAGAAGGCTTGCTCGGCGGCTGCGCGGTCGATGCTACGGGCGAGCCGTATCCTCCGGCAACGCAAAAACTGGCGCAAGAAGCGGACGCGGTGCTGCTTGGCGCGGTCGGCGGTCCGAAATGGGATGACTTGCCGCGCGAGCAACGTCCGGAACGCGGGCTGCTCGGCATTCGCAAGCAACTCGGACTGTTCGCCAATTTGCGTCCGGCGATCCTGTATCCGGAACTGGCGAATGCCTCGACATTGAAACCGGAAGTGGTCGCGGGTCTCGACATCCTGATTGTGCGCGAACTCACCGGCGATATTTATTTCGGCCAGCCGCGCGGGATCGAGATGCGCGAAACCGGAGAAGGACGCGAGCGTTTCGGCTTCAATACCATGTGCTACAGCGAATCGGAAATCCGCCGTATCGGTCGCGTTGCATTCGAGGCGGCGCGCAAGCGGCAGAAGCGGCTCTGTTCGGTCGACAAGATGAATGTGCTCGAATGCACCCAGCTTTGGCGCGATGTGATGATTGAACTCTCTGCCGGTTATCCCGATGTGACGCTTTCGCATATGCTCGTCGATAACGCCGCGATGCAACTGGTGAAAGATCCCAAACAATTCGACGTGGTGGTGACCGGCAACATGTTCGGCGACATCCTTTCCGACGAGGCTTCGATGCTGACCGGCTCGATCGGCATGTTGCCCTCGGCTTCGCTCGATGCAAACAACAAGGGGCTGTACGAGCCTTCGCATGGATCGGCGCCGGATATTGCCGGAAAGAATATCGCCAATCCGCTGGCGACCATTCTTTCTGCGGCGATGTTGCTGCGATATACCTTCGCGCGCGAAGAGTTGGCGCAACGCATCGAGAACGCGGTGAAAGCGGTTCTGAAACAGGGACTGCGCACTGCTGATATTCACGAGGCCGGAACACGCCTCGTCGGCACGAAGGAAATGGGCGAGGCCGTGCGGGCTGCACTGTGAAGGAATTCGGAATTCTGGTTTTGATTTTTCAGGAGTCATGATGAAAAAAGTAGGCTTGGTAGGTTGGCGCGGAATGGTTGGTTCCGTGCTCATGCAGCGGATGGAGGAAGAGGGCGATTTCGCGCTGATCGATCCGGTGTTTTTTTCCACCTCGGCGGCGGGCAGCAGAGCGCCGGTATTCGGCGGCAAGGGAGGCGATACCCTGCATAACGCCAGCAATACCGATGTCCTGAAAAATATGGATATCATCATCACCTGCCAGGGGGGAGACTACACAAAGGAAATTTTCCCCAAGTTGCGCGCGACAGGCTGGAAGGGAGACTGGATCGACGCGGCTTCGGCGCTGCGGATGAACGATGATGCAGTGATCATTCTCGATCCGGTCAATCGCAACGTCATCGACGAAGCGCGTGGGCGCGGATGCAACAACTGGATCGGCGGCAACTGTACCGTTTCACTGATGCTGATGGCGCTCGGCGGATTGTTCAGGGCCGATCTGGTCGAATGGGTTTCGGCGATGACCTATCAGGCAGCTTCCGGCGCTGGCGCGCAAAATATGCGTGAACTGTTGATGCAGATGGGGATGCTTTATGAAGCAGTCAAGGATGATCTGGCCAATCCTGCTTCGGCGATTCTCGATATTGACCGCAAGGTTGCGGCAACGCTGCGTTCTCCCGGGTTCCCCACCTCGAATTTCCGCAATACGCCGCTTGCCGGCAGCCTGATCCCGTGGATCGACGTTCCAGTCGAGAACGGGCAAAGCAAGGAAGAGTGGAAAGGCGGCGCCGAGTGCAACAAAATCCTCGGCAAGGCGCCGTTCAGAACGCCCGGAAGCATTCCGATCGACGGATTGTGCGTGCGCGTCGGCGCCATGCGCTGCCATTCCCAGGCCTTGACGGTGAAAATGAAAAAGGATGTGCCGCTCGATGAAGTCCACGAGATCCTGGCGCGCGGCAACGATTGGGTGAAGGTCGTTCCGAACGAGCGCGAGGCCAGCGAGCAGGAACTTGGCCCGGCAGCGATCACGGGGACGCTCACTGTGCCGGTCGGACGCCTGCATAAGCTGGCGATGGGGCCGGAATATCTTGCGGCCTTTACCTGTGGCGACCAGTTGCTGTGGGGCGCTGCCGAGCCGTTGCGCAGAATGCTGCGGATTCTGCTCGAAGCCTGAAAAGTCGCGAGCGCAGGGGTTCGGATTTCCTCCCGGTGGAGGGGATTTTCTCTCCAGAATCTGCCGGAGGAATCTTTAGCGGGTTTTTTTGCCACAGTGCAGTACATAACAAGTCAGATTAGCTTGCACTCGTAACTATATGATGTTATTTTTAATCTTCCAGATCATTATGCAATCGCCACCCAGGGGGTGCTGTGAGAAATAACATGAACTTGAGAACCGGGATTCCCGGAATGAAGAAGCTGCGTTATTCCACGCTGGCTGTCGTAACAGGCTTGGCATTGAGCGGGGTTTCGTTGAGTGCGAATGCCGCCGGGTTGGGCAAGGTGGTCGTTTTTTCTGCGTTGGGGCAACCGTTGCGCGCAGAAGTGGAAGTCATCGCGACGCCCGATGAATTGTCGGGGATGACGGCGCGGCTGGCTTCGCCGGATGCCTTCCGTGCTTCTGGCCTCGATTATGCCAGCAACCTTCTCAACATTAGGTTCAAGCTCGACAAGAGAAGCTCCGGCCAAACGATGCTCACTTTGACCACTGAGAGGCCGGTCAATGATCCCTTCGTCGATATGCTTGTCGAGCTGAACTGGTCATCCGGGCGGCTGGTGCGCGAATTCACATTCCTGCTCGACCCTCCCGAAAACAAAACCGAGAGCTCGGTGAAGCCACCTGAGGTCGCTCCGCCCGCTCCTCCCGTGGTGGCGGTGACGCCCATCGCCGCAGAGCCTCCGCCGCGCGTGGAAGGGGTTCCTCCGCCACGAGGCGCGGAAGAGGCGTCTACCGAAACAAAACCCGCCACGAGCGACGTGTCGACGATCGACGCCGAAACGCGGAAGCGGGCGCAGCAGGCGGCGCAACAGGAAACCGCAGAAACAGCGCCGAAGGCAGAACCGAAAGCGGATTCCAAGGAGCCCCCCAAGGCTCCGGCGCCTCCCCAGGCAACTGCGGGGACACATCAGGTCAAACCCGGCGAAACCTTGAGGAAGATTGCCACCGAGGTTCGCCCCGAGGGTGTTTCGCTCGAGCAGATGCTCGTCGGTATTTACCAGGCGAATCCGGATGCTTTCCAGAAGAATATGAATCGCATGAAGAGCGGCCATATTCTGAATATTCCCGATAAATCCGCCATCGAATCCGTATCCGCTCCCGAGGCGAAGAAAATTGTCGTTGCGCAAGCCGCTGACTGGAATCGTTATCGCAACCGTTTGGCAGAGATAGCAGGAAAGGCGACTCCGACCGAAGGGGATGCCCAGTCTTCCTCTTCCGGCGTGATTACGCCCAAGGTCGATGACAAGGGCGCCTCGGCAGCGCCATCCGGGGGTAAGCTTCTGATTTCGAAAAATGAACCTGCCAAGCCGCAAGGAAAGGGGATTTCCGAAGCGGATCGCGTGGCGCAGGAAAAGGCGATCAAGGAGGCCAATGATCGCGCCAGGGAAATGGAAGCCACGAACGCCAAGCTGAAGGAATTGTCGAACCAGCAGCAGAGCCAGCTTGAAGCGAAGCAGCGCGAACTCGAAGCGGGGCAGCGCGAACTCGAAGTAGCGCAGAAACGCATGGCTGAGTTGCAGAAGCAACTCACCGAGGCACAACGGCAAGTAAAGCAACAGCCGCCCGCGCCGGTTCAACAGGCGCCGGAACCAAAGCCGGAACCGAAACCAGAGCCAAAACCGGAACCAAAACCGGAACCAAAACCAGAGCCAAAGCCGGAGCTGAAGCCACAACCTGAACAGCCGCCGGTTGCTGTGCCGCCTGTCCAGGCTACAGGCGAGACACCGAAAGGCATGGAAGGAGCACCGGGGTCGGCATCCCAGACGACGGAACAGCCCAAGCCCGAAACTTCGCCGCAGCCACAGGAAGCGCAGCAGGAACCCAAGCCCGAGCCGAAACCTGAACCCGAAAAAGCGCCACCGCCGCCGGTAGAGCCGAAACCTCCGGCTCAGCCGCAGCCGCAGCCGGAAGAACCTGGACTTCTGGAAGAGATTGGCGGTCTTACGCTGGGAGGTCTCGCGGCCTTGCTGGTGGTTTTGGGAGGCGGTTTCTATTGGTTCCGCAAGAAGAAACAATCGGCGAATACCGAGGACTTGTCGCAGGTCTCGATCAGTTCCCTGTCCCAATCCAGTCTGGGGGCCAGCTCCATTTTCCGCTCCACTGGCGGAGGTCAAAGTGTCGATACCTCGCATCTGACGCATACCACCGATTTCAGCCAGGTCGGGCCGGGCACCATTGATACCGGAGAAGTCGATCCGGTCGCCGAAGCGGACGTTTACATGGCGTATGCCCGTGACGCGCAGGCGGAAGAAATTCTGCTGGAAGCGAAAACGAAAACTCCGGAGCGTCTGGCGATTCATCTCAAACTGCTCGATATCTACGCTTCCCGGCAAGACCTCAATCAATTCGAGGCGCTAGCCAGCGAGCTATACACCCTCACGAGGGGTGCGGGACCGGAATGGGAAAAAGCAGCCACGCTTGGCGCACAGCTTGACCCGACGAACCCGCTTTTCAATACCTTGCGATCGGCGCCTGTGGCTCCTCCTGTCAATGAGCCGCCTCCGCCGCCTCCGAAACAACCGGCGCCCCAGCCGGCGGCGCCGAAGCCTGCTCCCCAACCGGAGCCACGGCCCGCCCCGCAACCGGAGCCACGCCCCGTTCCCCCGCCTCAACCTGAAGCCGTGATGCCGGTCAGGACTCCGCCTCCTGCCCCATCTCCGGATCAGGCTGCGGTGACTTCCAATCCCGAGTTCATATTCACGGATCTTCCCGCAGGACGGGGAATTCCGGGAGAAAGCGATCTCGTGGACGAAGGAACCGATACGAATATCACGGGAACCCAGGTCGGATTCGATCTGAGCGATGAGCCTGAAACCAATCAGGCTTCGACGATCCTTCCGATCAAGAGCGATGAGCCGCTGGATTTCGATTTCGACGCGCAGGGCGTTGCTACCGACATCCTGACGCAGGAGCAGAAGATGGCCCGGACCGCTTCGCTTCAGCCTCCGTCTCCACTGTCGGATACCGAGATCGAACCGCTCGATTTTGGCGCCGCGAGTGATTTCGGAGTCGCAAGCAATCCGGCGCAAACCGCTGTGGAAGCTTCCCGGCCTGCGGGGCTTGCTCCGGTTCTGGGCGATTCGGTGCCCGAGTCGAAGATGACTTCGATCAATCTTGATCTGGCGGCTCCGGAGATTGCCGAAACCGAGTTCTATACCGACAACGACGTGCCGCAAACCCTGAATGACGAACTGGCAACCAAACTCGATCTTTCCAAGGCTTACGAAGAAATGGGCGACATGGAAGGCGCGCGTGAACTGTTGCAGGAAGTGCTCAATGAAGGGGATGCCAGTTATCAGGAGAAAGCGCGGGCAGCGTTGGCCAGAATGGGCGGTTGACGGTGACTGAACCCGATATTCGATGAAATCCTCCCTGCCACGGCCCAGTATTGGGCCGTGGTTTTTTTTCGGGCTCGAACGATATTTTTCTAAATTACTGTAATAATTATTTAATGAAAACATCTACATTAGTGAAACATAATTTAACCAAATTTAGAAAATAATCATCATTTAATCCCCATACAAGCGGATTGTTTCCCGAAAGTTTCTTTCGATGCCTTCCTTTTCCCCAGACATGCCGCGCACGCTCGACGAATGGCTTCGGCATATCGAATCGCTGCATCCGCGCGGCGAAGCCGGGATCGAGCTGGGGCTGGAGCGGGTGCGGCGGGTCAAGGAAGCGTTGGGGCAGCGCGAAGTTTGCCCGGTGATCACCGTTGGCGGCACCAACGGCAAAGGCTCGACGGTGGCGTATCTGGAGCGGATCCTGTGCAATGCGGGCTATCGTGTCGGCGCATACACCTCGCCACATCTGTTGCGCTACAACGAGCGCGTGCGCGTGGCGGGCGTTCCCGTGGACGACGATGCGCTCGTGGCCGCGTTTGCGCGTGTGGAAGCGGCGCGCGGCCAGGAGTCGTTGAGCTATTTTGAATTCGGAACGCTGGCATCCTGGGACGTGTTCGCAGCAGCAGAATGCGATGTGATCGTGCTTGAAATCGGTCTGGGCGGACGGCTCGACGCGGTCAATGTTTACGAGCCGGATATCGCTATCGTCACCGGTATTGCGCTCGACCATACCGATTGGCTTGGACCGACGCGCGAAGAGATCGGTTTTGAAAAAGCCGGAATTTTTCGCGCGGGCAAACCGGCTTTCTGCGCCGATCCCGAACCGCCGCAAAGCCTCGTCGAACACGCGGAACAAATTTGCGCCGACTTGCGTTTGATCGGGCGAGATTTCGGCTATTTCGGCGACAGGACGCAGTGGAGCTTCTGGACGCGCGCGGGGCTACGTCGTGGTGGACTGGCGCCTCCTTCCCTGCGCGGCAGGCAGCAATTGGGTAATGCGGCGGTTGCGCTGGCAGCGCTGGATGCCCTGAAAGAAAAGTTGCCGGTGGATATGGCGGCGATCCGCCGGGGCCTGATTGAAACCGAACTGCCCGGGCGTTTTCAGGTCTTGCCCGGCAGGCCGGTCGTGGTGCTCGATGTCGCGCACAATCCGCAGGCGGCTGCCGCGCTGGCTGCCAATCTCGATGACATGGGATTTTTTGATCACACCTGGGTGGTTGCCGGAATGCTCGCGGACAAGGATCGCACCGCCACGCTGGCTTCTTTGCGCGGCAAGGCCGATGGCTGGTTTTTCACCGATTTGCCTGGCCCGCGCGGCCTTGGCGCGGAATCGTTGCGGGAGGCGCTGTTTGAGATTGAAGAAAGAGCATTTCCGCACACAGAGCTTCATTCCACGCCTGAAAATGCGTTTGCCGCTGCCTCAAAGGGGGCCGGGGAGAATGATAGAATCCTCGTCTTTGGTTCTTTCCTCACGGTGGCCGCAGTCTTGCGGTTCCTGAAAACGAAAGAATGCTAAAGGTATCGACGATGCTTCCCGAACACCGCGACGAATCCGACACTTCCCTTCTGTTTGCCAAACGCGCGCGCCGCCGCCTGATCGGCGCCGTGGCGCTGGTCTTGTTGGCGGCAATTGTCCTGCCGATGGTGATGGATCGCACTCCGAGGCAGAATGAGGTGGAAGTGCAAATCCACATTCCCGGCCAGAATGAAGCGCCGCCTTTCAATCCGCCGTTGGCGCCGCCTCCGGAAGAAAAGCCGGCGGTCGCGCCTGCTGTCCCGGTGCCTGCGGCACCCCATCCCGAAGCATCGCCGCCCGCCCCATCGACTCCTGCCGTAACGCTCAAACCCGCGCGTATCGAAAAACCGGAAGAAAAACCGGACAACAAACCCGCTGCAAGCGTGCCGCAACACGCGCAGCAGACACAGGGAGCAAAACCTCAGCAGCCGCCAACCCCCGAAGAAGCCAAACGCCAGGAAGCCGAGGCGCGTCGCGCCGCTGCGATTCTCTCTGGCGCTTCTCCCAACGCGGCGGGTGGCTCATCTTCCGTATCCCCTCCTTCGGCGGGGCAGTACGTCATTCAGATCGGAGCCTTTTCCAATCAGGCCAACCTCAAGCAAACGCAGAACAAACTGGGCTCCATCGGTATCAAAACCTATACCGAAGCGCTCAGCTTGCCCAAGGGAAGTGTTACGCGCCTGCGCGCCGGTCCGTTCCCCTCGCATGAAGCCGCCGAAAAGGCGCTGCGGAAAATGAAAGACATCGGCATTTCCGGAGAAATCTCCGCGCATTCATGACGGCGTTCGATTTTACCGTGCTTGGCATTCTCATCATTTCGCCAGCGGTGGGTTGCTGGCGTGGTTTGGTGGGCGAAATTGTTTCCTTGCTCGCCTGGATCGCGGGATTTCTTGCCGCTTGGCTTTTCGGGCCGGAGGCGGCCAGAATGCTGGTTGGAATCAGCGATCCCGGAATCAGGCTTGCTGCGGGCTACGTACTGGTTTTTATCGCGGTTCTGCTCCTGCTTGCGCTGTTGCGCCAGTTGATTCGCGGTACGCTGAAAATGCTCGGCATCTCGTTCATCGACCGCTTTCTCGGCCTCGTGTTCGGGCTGGCGCGCGGTTTGCTGATTGTGTTGCTGCTGGTAGCCATCGGCGGCATGACGCCTGCGCCGAAGGAGCCTTGGTGGCGTGCCGCCATGCTGGCGCCGCCGCTGGAGACCGCAGTACTGGCGCTGCGCCCCTGGATGCCGCATTTCGCTGCAGAGCGGCTCGACTTCCGTGGGCACTGATTTTCGGGCTCCAACTTAGAGACCGTATTCGTTTATTCAAGGGATTGCATCATGTGTGGAATTATCGGCGTCGTGGCGAGCACGCCCGTCAACCAGCTCATCTATGACGGACTGATGGTATTGCAACACCGTGGGCAGGATGCTGCCGGAATTGCCACGGCCAGGGGCAGCATGTTTCACCTGCACAAGGGACCGGGGCTGGTGCGCGACGTTTTCCGCACACGCAACATGCGGGCCTTGCCAGGCAACTGGGGAATCGGCCATGTGCGCTACCCGACGGCGGGATCGGCGATCAATTTTTCCGAAGCGCAACCCTTCTACGTCAATTCGCCGTTCGGCATCATGCTCGGCCACAACGGCAATCTGACCAACACCGCGCAGTTGCAGGAACAAATGTTTCGCCTCGACCGGCGTCACATCAACACCCATTCCGATTCCGAAGTCCTGCTCAACGTTTTCGCGCACGAACTTTACGCGGCGGCCAGCGGTTACGAACTCGATGTCGACAGCGTCTTCCAGGCGGTCGCCGGAGTACACCGCCGCTGTCGCGGCGCCTATGCCGTGGTGGCGATGATTTCCGGCTATGGGCTGCTGGCCTTCCGCGATCCTTACGGCATCCGCCCGCTGGTCTTCGGCAGAAACAAAATTCCCGACGGATACGAATACATCGTCGCCTCCGAATCCGTTGCGCTGGATACCCTCGGTTTTGAAATCGTCCGCGATGTCGAGCCGGGAGAAGCGGTCTTCATCGACCTTGAGAGCAAACTTCATACCCGCCAATGTGCGCAGCAGCCAATGTATTCTTCCTGCATTTTTGAATACGTTTATCTCGCGCGTCCGGATTCCGTGATCGACGGCGTTTCTGTTTACGAAACCCGCTTGCGCATGGGCGAATCCCTGGCGCGGAAAGTCGCGCGGCAGTTGCCTCCGGGCGAGGTCGACGTCGTCATCCCGATTCCCGATTCTTCCCGTCCGGCGGCGATGCAGCTTGCGCATGTACTTGGCATTCCGTATCGCGAAGGGTTCGTCAAAAACCGCTATATTGGCCGCACCTTCATCATGCCGGGGCAGGCGACGCGAAAAAAATCGGTACGCCAGAAGCTCAACACCGTTTCGGAAGAATTTCGCGGCAAGAGCGTCCTTCTGGTGGACGACTCGATCGTGCGCGGCACCACCAGCCGCGAAATCGTCGAAATGGCGCGCGCTGCCGGCGCGCACAAGGTCTTTTTCGCTTCCGCCGCGCCGCCGGTGCGCTTTCCCAACGTCTATGGCATCGACATGCCGACACGTTCCGAACTGATCGCCAGCGGGCGCAGCGAACTTGAAATCATGCGCGAAATCGGCGCCGACGCGCTGATATTCCAGGATCTCGAAGATCTCAAGGCTTCCGTCCACGCCTTCAACCCGCAGCTTACCGGCTTCGACGCTTCCTGTTTCGACGGGCAATACGTCAGCGGCGACATCAGCCCCGAATATCTCGACGAAATCGAAACTTCACGCAATACCGCTCCGGAGCCGGATCATGTCGATGATGACGACAGTCATCAAATGGCCCTGAACCTGCCTTCGGGCTAGGGATCTCGTCGCCGCGCCGGAAGGGAATGAACACGATGCTGATCTGGGGATACGACGACAGGATGCAGAAACTTTCCCCGGCCGGGAGCCACTATTGTTCCGCATGCCAGGGCGAGCGCAGCTTCAGCCATTTCCTCGCGTACCGGCGCAATCACCTCTGGTTCCTCTTTTCCTTCGTGACGGATCGCCACTATTACCGCTTGTGCGACGACTGCCATGAAGGATTCGAACTTGAGCCGCGCATCGTCGAACCAGAACTCCCGGCACATCCCATTCCCTTTTACACCCGCCATAGCTGGATTGCGCTGGCGGCGCTGATCCTTCTTGCCGTGCTGTGGTCGCTGCGCGATTCTCCGCCGCCTGCTTCTTCCAATCCTCCAAATCCTTCCAGCCCTGACAGAACGGCGATTTCCACCTGAAGCCCCTTGGAACGGTTTTGATTTAATCCTGACCCTATTGGGATTCGTAGGGGCGGATTGCCATCCGCCCCTACAAATCTCCTTCCGTACTTCGCGTCGATTTGTACGGGCTTGAATCGAAAACGCTCTAATCCAATGGCTTATTGAGGGCTAAATTTTCTAAATCTGTTTAAATAATTATTAACTAAAATTATTTACTGTAACCAAACATTATTTAAACAAATTTAGAAAATTTGACCCGCCAGCCGCAGTTTAGGCCGCGTTTGCAAACCACGGCATTCTCCGCTCGACTTGCCTGGAGCATCGCGGGCTTTCGTGGCGCACAGCTTTTCCTCCCCCGAAAGTATGAAACGTCGCAGCGGGTAAAATGAGCGGATGCTTTTTCTTGCGCTTGAATCTTCCACCGATGCTGCTTCCGTCGCGCTTTGGCGCGATGGGCTTGTCAGCGTGCGCGAATGCCCGCCCGGAATGCCCTCGTCGAATGCTTTGCTGCCGCTGGCGAAGGAATTGCTGCGAGAGGCCGGGACAGGATTTCCCAAACTCGACGCGATTGCTTTCGGGGCCGGGCCGGGAGCCTTTACGGGCTTGCGCGTGGCTTGCGGATTGGCGCAAGGGCTGGCGTGCGGCTTGGGAAAGCCGTTGCTGCCGGTCGGCACTCTGGAGGCGATGGCCTGGCGAGCCGGACGTGAAACGGGAGCGAAACAGGTTTTGTCCTGCCTCGATGCCCGGATGGGGGAAGTGTACAGCGCTGCCTTTTCCGAGGGTGCGGTGCTGGAAGCGGCGGGCGTCTACGCGCCGGAGGCGCTGCCCTTGCCGGAAGAGGCGGGCGGATGGGTCGCGGCGGGAAACGCGCTTTCCGCATATCCCGAACTTGCCAGACGGCTTTCTGCCGCCGGATTCAGGCTGCTTCCCGAAACCCTGCCGGATGCGGGTTCCGTCGCGGAATTGGCCGCGCCGCGCCTGGCGCGCGGGGAGGGAATCGACGCAGCGCTGGCGGCTCCGCTTTATGTGCGCGACAGGGTCGCGCGCACCGAAGCCGAACGGCGGGCTGAGCGTGAGGCGAAAAAATGAACCTGGCTTCGAATACGCCGAAATTCTACGAATTGCCGCCCCCGCCCTTTAAAATTTTTCCGGCGATGCAAGGCGATATTCCCAAAATAGCGCGGATCGAAGCGGAGGCATATCCGTTTCCCTGGTCGCCCGGCAATTTCACGGATTCGATGGCCGCCGGCTATCAGGTCTGGGTTTTGCGTTCCGGCGGCACGGTGGCAGGATATGCAGTATGGATGCACGTTCTCGACGAAGCCCATCTATTGAATATCTGCGTTGCGCCCCCCTATCAAAATCGGGGATGGGGCGCGCGGCTCTTGCGCTTCATCATGGCCTTGGCCTGGGCCGGAGGCGCGCGGGCGCTCTTTCTCGAAGTGCGTCCGTCGAACGGGCCGGCGCGCGCCCTGTATCGCCGCTTCCGTTTCCGGCAGATCGGCGTGCGAAAGGATTATTACCCGGCGGCGGAAGGACGCGAAGCCGCGCTGGTGCTGTACCGGGAACTCGAAGAAACGGACGGGCCGGACGAAGCCGGAGGTTTGGGGGAGGAGGAGGAATGATGAACACGACGCGCGCGCGCCTGCTGCAGGAAATGGGCATTACGCCGGTATGGCGCTTGCGCCGGGTGGCAGCGGTAGAGGAGGTGGAAGCGCAGGAACCGCAGGCAACGCAATTGCAGGAAGCGCCGCCGCCGGTGGCGGAGAGCTTTGCGCCGCCCGCTGCATTTTCCGGCTTCCCCTCTTCGGAAGAACGCGGGCAACGCATTGCCGCGCTGGAATGGCCGGAACTGGAACAGGAAATCCGCTCGTGCGCGGCCTGCGGCCTGTGCGCCAAGCGCAAGCAGGCGGTGCCCGGAGTCGGCGACAAAAAAGCGCAATGGCTTTTCATCGGCGAAGGCCCGGGCGCGGAAGAAGACATCCAGGGTGAACCTTTCGTCGGGCAGGCGGGCAAGCTGCTCGACGCGATGCTGGCGGCTATCAACCTGAAACGCGAAGCAAACGTCTATATCGCCAACGCGGTGAAATGCCGCCCGCCGGGCAACCGAACCCCGGAAACGGGGGAAATCGCCATTTGCGGGCCTTTTTTGCGGCGCCAGATTGCGCTGATCCGCCCCCGCCTCATCGTGCTGCTCGGTCGTGTTGCCACGCACGCAGTACTCAATCGGGAAGTTGCGCTCAACTCCTTGCGCGGCAAGCCCCATGAATACCGCGACGGCGATTTTTCCTGCCCGGTGATCGTCACCTGGCACCCCGCCTATCTGCTGCGCAACCTGCCGGACAAACGCAGAGCCTGGGAAGATTTATGCCTTGCGCGTGAAACGATACGACAAGGTGTTTATTCCGAAAGCACTGGGGTTTATCAAGCCTCCCTCTCAGAGGGAGGTGGCGCGTAGTGCCGGTGGGAGTGGCCTTCCTTGAGGTGGCGCGGTGACTTATTCAGAGCATCCTTAAGAATTACTTTCCTCTTCCCCTTGACCGTTCGCTCCCCGAAATCAACCATTTGTCGGATGCCAAATCTAAAAAGCATTTTCCGAAAACACTGAAAAAATTTATTTGACACATAAAAAACCAATAAAAACATGAGGATAAAATCATGTTGACATATTTTTAAACAATTTCCGGGGAATTGAAGCTCATAACGGCAGGCACTATAAAGAACACGAGAGAAGAGTTTCCGCTTTTCCCCGTTTTCATTTGTTTTTCAGGAGGTTTATTCATGTCACATGGTGCCCTGCGTTGCCGAGAGGGTGTGGTCCCATCCGGCAGGATCTCCTGCATTCGCGGGTTTACGCTGATCGAAGTCCTGATTGTGGTGGCCATCATTGCCATTCTTTCGGCCATTGCCTTGCCGGCCTACAACGACTATATCGTGCGTACCCGGATCCAGGATGGTTTCTCTGCGCTTTCCAACGCGCGGGTCAAGATGGAGCAGTTCTATCAGGACAACCACAGCTATGCCAACAGTGGCGGCTGCCCTCAAGCAGAAGTGCTCGACACCGTCAACAGCCAGTATTTCACGCTGAGCTTTCAGCGGGCCTGCGGCGAGACGTTCACGATTCTTGCCACGGGCATTGGCAAGCTGAGTGGATTCCAATACACCATTGACAACCAGGACCAGAGAAGCACTGCGAGCCTGGGCAGCGGCTGGGGTTCGACCTACACCTGCCTCAGCGGCGGGAATGGCTGGATCGCCAAGCAGGACCGGACATGCTACTGAAAGGGGAAACCGTCATGTTGCTCAACACAGGCATCAAGCGGCAGCAAGCTTTCCGGCGCCGTGGCGGATTCACCCTGATCGAGTTGATGGTCTCGCTGGTGATCATCGGCATTCTCGTGACGATGGCAGCCAGTGGATGGCGTTCGTGGATTGCCAACGGGCAGATTCGCGCGGCCAGCGGAAACCTGGCCGACAACCTGCGCGCAGGCCGCGCCGCAGCGATCCAGCACGGACGGCGCGTCGCCGTGCTCCTGTGCAATGAAGCTTTTGGCGGCAGCCCGATGGAAGGCACGGTCAACGCGGTGACGATCATGAGCCCTCCGGATGGTTTGACGCCGGTTTACTCCGGCTGTTCCTCGATGCCGGCAGCCGAAGGTTCCGGGGCGGACAGCACCACTACGACCGGCCCCGTCATCCTCTCCAAGCGCTCGGTCATGACCGGAGGCTCTGCGCAGATCGAAAGCACCGGCGACTGGCTGGTTACCTTCAATGCCCTGGGGCGTGTGGTCAATCTGAACGACGCCGAGAACGGCATACGCATCTTCAAGGCAAAGAACGGTCTTTCGGTCGACGACGACTACGCGCGTCCGATCCAGGTCTTCGTGTACGAGAACGGGCAGATCCGCTCCTGCGACACGAAAGTCAGCAACACTTCCGACCCCCGCGCCTGTCCGGCCTCCTGACACCGATTCGACAAAGGAGCGATCTCACCATGAGCCGCACATTCCAAGCCCTCCCTCTCCGGCGCGCACTGCGGGGCGCGATGATGCTTGAAGTCTTGATCTCGATCCTGTTGTTGAGCCTGGGCATTCTGGGGATCGTCGCCTTGCAGACGACGATGGGCTCCAACCTCTCCGATGCCCGCTATCGCGCCGAGGCTGCACTCCTGGGCGAGCAACTGATCGGCACGATGTGGGGCGACATCCCGAATCTGGGGGCTTACCAGATCAACCAGATCGACCTGGGCAATCCCCCGGCGGTCGATTGCACCAGCTACACGACGACGACGACCAGCAACACCGCCCTCAGCAGTTGGCTCGGCACCCAGAACGCTTCTCCTCCCGACCCCGGTACCGTCTTCGGGCTGCTGCCCAACGGGCGGGCCAGCGTCAGCGTCATTGCCGATCCCAACAGTCCCGACAATGGCCTGGTCAGCATCACCCTGTGCTGGCAGGGGCCCAAGGAAGATCCGAACACCTGGCATCAATACTCCACCGCGACACAGATCAAAGTTTGAACAGGCCCGATTATGAACCTCGTCCTTCTTTCTTCCTTCCCCCGCTCTGCGGTGCGCCGTCCCCTGCCGTGCGCTTCCCCCAAAAGAAGCTTCCGGCAAGGCTTCAGCATCATCGAGCTGATGATTTCCATCCTGATCGGCATGATCGTCGTGCTGATCATCATGCAGCTCTTTTCGCAGACCGAGCAATGGAACCGCAACGCGACGGCCGGGGGCGACACGCAGAGCACCGCCCAGATCGCCGCCTATACGCTCACGCACAGCCTGGCCGAAGCCGGCGGCAGTGTGCTCGCGGCGCGTGCCCGGACCGATGCCGATAGCGCCACGATCGCTTCTTCGGACCGGGTCGAAATCCTGAGCAGCGCTGGGGCGGCAACCACCCCGTTGTTCCTGCCCACCTTGCCGGTGCGGATTTCGACGAACCCGAATGGCTCCAATTTGGGGGATTCGATCGAAGTTCTCACCCAAAGCGGGGTATTCGGAAACGGCGGGCAGGCCTTGTGGAGAGCGGTCGACAGCACCAATCCCAGCTTCCTGGTGCGCTCCTTCCAGGGAATCGAGCCGGGCCCGGCAGCGGCGGCAACGACGGGCAGCAAGAGCTGGCTGCTGGTCTCCAGGGCCGGGAACACCTACACGGACGGCAGCAACACCTACCACGGCGCGCTGGTCGAGATGGCCAGCGGCAACAATGCCATCAACCAGGATTCCGTGACCAAGCTTTTCAATGTCCAGTACGCCGCCACCTTGCCGGACAATTTAATCAGCGGGCTGGGCAGCGATGCGGTGCTCTCGACGACCGCGCCTTCCCCCGGCGCAACCACCCCTTCCGATACGCCTTCGGCGCACTGGATCTTGGGGATGGGGATCCTGGCCTACGAACGGATTCAGGTGGGGCAGAGCAACAGCAATGGCGACACCGGGCTGACCCGCGAGCGGCGCGAGATCAGCGATGCCGGTTATCCGACGCTGGCCCGCAAGAGTTTCGATACGCCGTATGTGGTCTTCCTGAAAGCCTATTACGGCTTCGACAACGGAGATCCGGCCGGAAGCGCTTCAGCTGGGCGGGTGACCCACTGGCTGGGCGCCGATGCCTGTACCGTTCCCCGGGCGGCCGATCCCGGCTGGACCTGCACGGGGATCGACAGCACCCGGCTGCCGGCGGCACAACGGCTGGTCGCGGTGCGTTTCGGGATCGTCGTCCGCTCGCCGCAGCACGACAAGACGATCAAGCGTGACAGTGCCGAGACGGTCACGCTCTGGAAATGGAATTGCGGCGCCAACCTGAATTGTCCTGCCGCCGATCCAACCTACACCGTCGCGGCAGGCGACGACTACCGCTATTACACCCTTCAAACCACGGTTCCCTTACGGAGTGCGATATGGAACATTGCAGCCGACGCATCCACGCCCGCGCCTACACCCTGAGGCCGGCGCCTGGCCGGAAATTCCGGCCCCTCTCTCCACTGCCGCGCCAAGTGCGCGGGGTGGTGCTGGTCATCGCCTTGATCGGGATGGTCGCGATGAGTATCGCCGCCGCCTGGCTCGTGCGCAGCGCAACGGCCATGAGCCAGGTCGCCGGCAATATCGCGATGCGCCAGTCGGTCGAGCGCGTCGCGGCCATCGGCTTCGAGATGGCGCTCAACCGGCTCGCGTATCGGGCCAATGACACCACTGCCGTAGGGCTGGAAAAGGGGTGGAATGCCAACAACGTCAGACCCGTCACCGACGCCGGGCTTGAATGCAGCTTTGCAAGCAACCAATGCTGGTATTACCCGCGCGAATTGCTGGCCCGCGATTCCCGCATCGGGACGAGCAATGCACTGCCCTCCGGGTGCGTTACCCCGGTCAGTACGGACGAAAAAAGCGCCCTCGTGCCGGCAGGAGTTCCGGTCTGCATGCCGGTGCAACCCGGCGTCACAGCCACCAAAGCCATCGACTGGTTCGACGACAGCAATTTCAAGCCGATCACCAGCGACGGAATGGCGGCCGAGACGAGCAAGATTCCCAAGGGCTACAAGATCCGCTACATCATCGACCGCCAGTGCGCCGCCCAGTCGATCAATACGCCGGCTACCTGGAATCCGAGCATGGGAACCCCCGCCGACCCGACACCCCCCACCCTCAACCAGCCGGGATCGGTCAATAAATTCTGCCGCACGCGGGAAGCCACGAACGACTGCCTCAATTGCGGAGGAATCGACAACAACACCAAGGGTTCCGCCGAATATGCCACCGGGACAGAGGAGGGCGCAACCATCACGCACAAGCAGATTTATTACCGCGTCACCGTCCAGGTCATCGGCCCGCGCGCCACCGTGCATTTCTCGCAGGCCGTCGTGCTGATCTGAAGCACGCTTTCAACAACGATTGATTAGGGAGAACATCATGTCCGCACCCAAACCCCAACAGAGCCTCCGCCGCGTTCCCCTGTTCCGCCTGCGCCCAATCGCCTGGTCGATAGCGATCATTTGCGGCGGTCTGCCGCTGGCTGCACAGGCACAAGAGACAGCCCTTGCCGATGTTCCGCTCGCCGTGTTGCAGTCGGTGCAGCCTAACATATTGATTACATTGGACTATAGTACCTCGATGAACACCACAACGGATACAGGTGCGCAATATAACAACAATCAAACCTACCGCCCCTGGCTTTTCGATGGTGTGCTCCCTCCGCCCCACGGCCCGGTTCGTCTAAAGAATGCCGGGACTCCGGGCTCCTGGACCACCACCACAGGCAGCGGCAAGAACCAAGTCACCACCACCAACACCGGTCTCACGGGAGTATGCAATGGCGGCACTAATTCTGCTGGTTATGGTTCGCCGTATGTCGCGACAGGCTCGGCCTATAAGCAGAATCCCAGTGGCCAGGACTGGTTGGATGTCATTTGTGGCGGCGGCGGCACTACCACGGTAAACATCGCCAGCATGTCAGCCATCACGCCGAAACCCTCAACGCGGGTGGATTGTGTCGCTAGCGCTACAAGCTGCACATCAGATGAAGAAACCCAGAATTACGCCAATTACATCCAGTATTACCAAACCCGTTTCAAGTCCGCGCGCGGCGCCATTACGGAAGCGTTGGGACGCCAAAAGTACAACGTTCGCGTGGGATTCATGCCTTTTTCCAGTACGACCAGTTCAACCGTCATCGCCACCGCCAATAGCGGCAATTTTCAGGTAGGTGCCATCACTCAAATCCGGGTGCTGGATGCTGCGGATTCGACAGGCACCCTCAGGACCTCCGCCAGCGATCGCTTCAAGTTTTATCAAAGTACTCTATTGGATAAAACCGGACTCCAGGGATCTACATACACTCGTTATGCATTGGATACCGCCGGCAAATATTTCAGTATGGATGATCCCTACTACGACAACCCGTCAAAAACAGGCAGCGATAGAGGGCAGATACGGAGTTGCCGCGCCAACTACAACATCCTGCTGACTGATGGACAATGGAACGACAGCTATCCTAGCGGATCCGCCTCCTCCGGCAGAAACGTCGGCAACCTGGATGGGAGTTTGGGAGTGCCGTTTGCAGACACTTACAGCAACTACCTTGGCGACGTTGCCTATTACTATTACACAAACGACCTCAGGCCAAACCTCGCCAACAACGTTCCAACTTCGACAAAGGATCCTGCGGACTGGCAGCATATGGTGGTTTACGGTGTAGCGATCAATCTTTTCGCACCAACAGCACCCTCGAATACAAGTGGCCCCACCAAAGCGCAAATCGACGCCATGTTTGAATGGATCGCCCTGGATCCCTCCACTCGCGGAGCTTTTCCTGCGTACCTTGCCAGCAAGGGACCACCCGCACTTCCCGCACTTCCAAGCACACCTTGGCCCAGTTCTGCCTCTGTCCTTGACGTTGCTCATGCTGCGCTCAATAGCCGTGGCGGGTATTTTGAATCCAGCAAGCAGCAGGATCTGACCCGGGCGGTTATAGCAGCCTTGGCCGACGCAGTCGGGCGCAGCACCTCGGCTCCGGTCGCCATCGACAACAACGCGGATCAGCCGCTCGCGGACGGCAGTGTTGCCTATGTCACCGGTTACGACGCCTCCAATTGGTCCGGGCAATTACGGGCCTTTGAAATCGACCCGGCGACCGGCTTCGTGAAATTCTCCATGACCACGACCGACCCAATCACCGGTGTTCAAACGACGGTGCCCTTGAATCCGATATGGGTCGCGGGCATGCCTGGCAACCCCCCCACTCAGGATGATCGCGTCATCATTACCGGAAATGGGCAGGGGGGCGCCATTCCTTTCAGGCCCGCCCAGACCCTGCCTGACGGCGCTACTCAACTGAGAAGCAAATTCAACCTGAATAACGTCAGCGGCCCGACCACCGGCGATGGCAACCAGGTCATCGAGTACCTGCGCGGCGACCGCAGCAAGGAAGGGCTGGACGACCTCAACTACCGCGAGCGCGGCCAGCCGAACGATATCCCGCTGCTGGGCGACATCGTCGACTCCGGCCCGACCGTCAACATTCCGATGGAGAAATACTCCGAGGATGCCTACCCCGGCTTTACGGCCTTCCGCGCCGCGCAGTTGGCAAAACCCAGGGCGCTTTTCGTCGGCGCCAACGACGGAATGTTGCATACCTTCGATGCGCAGACCGGCAAGGAATCCTGGGCTTATATCCCCAGTTTCACCTGGGATTGCAGTCTTTCCGGCACGACGGCCTGCCCGACGGTTTCCGCCACCGGTCAGATCACCAATTACCTGCGCGACCTGGCGATGGCCTTCGGTTTCGAGCACCGCTTCTTTGTAAACGCCTCGCCGCTCGTCAGCGATCTCGATTTCAGTGGTGATGCCGGCGCCGACTGGCGCACGATACTCACCGGTTCGCTGGGTAAGGGCGGGCGTGGCGTCTATGCGCTCGATGTGACCAATCCCTTCGGCAGTTCCGCTACCGAGGAAAGTCTCACCACCAAGCTGCTGTGGGAATTCCCGTCCAGGCAAAGCGACGGCACGGCGCCGACGACTTATGACCCCAAAAACATGGGCTACGTTTATGACCAGATTCGCATCGGTCATGTAACGATCAGCGGCAAGAGAACCTGGGTGGCCTATGTGCCTTCCGGTTTCAGCAACGGAACTGCCGGAACCGGCGGCGACGGAAAGGCCCACCTCTTTGTCCTCGACGCAAAAACCGGCGCGCTGATCCGGGATATTCCCGCCGGCAACGGCAGCGCCACCGATGGCAACGGGGCCAACCCCGCCGGGATGGCTTGGCTGTCGATCTACACCTACGACCAGACCCACCAGGGCGCCGGCACGCTCGCCTATGGCGGCGACCAGCTCGGCAACCTCTGGCGTTTCGACCTGACGAGCGAGAATCCCTCCAATTGGGAAGCCAAAAAGGTTGCCGCTCTCAAGGACGCCGCCGGAAAGCCGCAGCCGGTCACGACCCCGCCGGTACTCTACGATGGACCGGACTGGGATGACCTGAACCTCAAATCGGTCAAGCGCACCTTCATCACGGTTGGCACCGGGCGCTACCTGGATGTCACCGACCGGCCAGGGAACCCCCTGCCAATCGGCCCCAATGCCGCCGCCAAGCAAACGCAATCCTTCTACGTGTTCCGCGATCCCTTCCAGAAAGACCAGGATGGGAACCCGCTGGAAGGTAACGCAACCCTGGATCCCTTGCGCGATTATCTGAACCAATACCAACTGTCGCCGCCGGATACTAACCCCCTTAGCGGGGTAGGCGCAGAGCGGACATTCACCCTGAGCAGGGACTTGGGCTACGGGATCAGCTATCGCAAGGGCTTCTTCTTCGACCTGACCAACGACGGCAGCACCATTTACGAGCGGATCAACGTCCCCTTCAAGGTCACGACCGTCGCTGCGGTGGTTCCTACCAACGCGCCTTCCGTCGATCCCTGCAACCTGCGCGGCACGGGTTCCGCGTTGATCGTTCCGCTGGTCGATATCACCGGCTTGGCCACCGGGCTGCTGCTGAACCGGGGCACCACGCCGATCAGTGCCGGCTTCAGCCTCGGTTCGCTCACCATCACCGCGATGACGATCGTCAGGACGGCAGACAACAAGCTGGTGGCGCTCTTCTCCACCGACGCGCCCCTTTCGGCCAAGGACTGCGATACCTTGCGAGGCAAAGGGTACCAATGCCAGCCGAACGAATCGGTCATCGGTGCCGAGCAGGGAAAGGCCAGCCCGCTGCCTCCGGAACTCAAGCCCGCCCGCTCCTACTGGCGCGACCTTTCCATCGAATAACAACCCCTTCTGCCTCATTACCCCCGGAGCCCCCAGGCTCCGGTTTTTTTTGGGAGAGCGATATCCTTGAAATACACACCGCCTTCGTAGGAGACGATGGCAATCGTCCCGCTGAACCTGATCAAGCCTCTCTCTTCGAGGGAGCTGGCGCGAAAGCGCCGGTGGGAGGTTTTCCGCCCCTACAAACTCGATCCTTCGACTCCGCGAAAAATGACAATCCCGTAGGATGGGTAGAGCGAAGCGAAACCCATCATTTCTCAACCTGGAATTGAAACCCCGATGGGTTTCGCTTCGCTCTACCCATCCTACGCACTTGAAAGTGCCTTATGCCCGGACATACAGGCCGTGTATTGTTCCGCCTTCGGAGTCAAAGCAGTTTTTGATAATGTCGTAGAAAATAGAGTCATTATGCTCATAGAAACGAAAGAGCGCGTAAGCAACCAGATCGGCAAGCTGGATCAATCGCGATGCCTTTGAATCCAGGAATACCGGGACTTCAGCATAATTGCTCGTTTTGCCCCATTTATGCCCGACATACTTGAACTCGCGTGCAAGAGTCTGAATACGTTCCTCTGTTTTTGATTTATCGAACAGCATAATGCCGCGTTGCGTATTCTTGTATTTGTTATGGAGACGTTTCAGAAACATGTCGAAACGGCTTGTGAGTTGCTCAAATGCGTGGACAACCGGGTCTTCAGCAGAAAGAGAAGATTTTTTGACAACCGCCCCGAATAGTCGAATATCTGGCCCCCTTACCAGCTTGAGGGCATTTTGGATAGCGTTGATGCGTTCTGCTTGGGGATGTTTTCTCCAGACTTTATGCCCGGTACGCATCGGCGATCCGTGCAGTTCGATCGAATAGGGGTCGTCAGGGGCAAAACCGCATGCAATTTCATTAAGTTTCTGCTCAACCCAATGAACTTTCCTTTCGAAAACCGAAAGCCCGGCAAGAACAAAATATTGCTCTGAGGGGCTTGCTACCGAGCCGGATTCATCGACGTAAAGAAGGTACATTATGATCGGATGTGAAAACAGACCACCCGAAGGCGGTCTGCGAAAAGAGGTGAGCCAGGTGGGACATTCGCCCAAGGCACTACGAAAAAGTTAGCACACTCCCGACCCAGCTTTTTATTCTATCTTTCCATCCCATCAGCAATTTTGATATAAATCAAATTTTATTGGCATGCAGTTAGACCGAAAAATCCTTTTTGCATAAATAATTATTAACCCGGCCCATTAATATTCCAATTACGTAGGATGGGTAGAGCGAAGCGAAACCCATCATTTCTCAACCTAGAATTGAAACCCCGATGGGTTTCGCTTCTCGCTCAATCCATCCTGCGCACTTCAAATTTACCCATCTGTATTTTCTAAATTAGAATCAAGAATTCTGTATCAAAAACCACTACAGTAGCGGAACATTATTTAAGTAATTTAGAAAATCAAATACCTCCGCACACCCCAATAATCTCAAACAAACTCCCGTGTTTCCCCCGGCAATCCCAGATTGGTGATGCACCGACCGCAAAGGGCAGGGTGTTCAGAATCCGAACCGACATCGGCGCGGTAGTGCCAGCAGCGTTCGCATTTTTCGTGAGTGGAGGCAAAGGCTTCGATTTGCGTTGGCGTGCCTTCCGCGCCGGGGAGGAGGGTTGTTGCCGAGCAGATGAAGAGGAATTTGAGTTCGTCGCCGAGCGAGGCGAGGCGGGCGTGTTCTTCGCCGCTTGCGGTGAGGCGGACTTCGGCTTGCAGCGAGGAACCGATCTTGCCTTCCATGCGTTGCGCTTCGAGCGACTTGGCGACTTCGCCGCGCAGGACGCGCAGCGCGTTCCATTTTTTGAGCAGTTCCGCTTCGTCCGGGCAGGAGGGCGGTTCGTGCCAGGTGCGCAGCATGACCGAATCGTGTTCGTCGCCGGAAAGCGCGCGCCAGGCTTCTTCGGCGGTGAAGGAGAGCACCGGGGCCATGAGGCGGACGAAGCTTTGCGTGATGTGCCACAACGCGCTTTGGGCGGAGCGCCGCGCGCGCGATTTTTGCGGCATGGTGTAGAGGCGGTCCTTCAGGATATCGAGGTAGAAGCCGCCCAGGTCTTCGGAACAGAAGGTTTGCAGCCGGTGCACGACGCGGTGGAATTCATAGGCGGCGTAATCGGCGGCGCATTGTTCCTGCAACTGGCGCGTCATCGCCAGCGCGTAACGGTCGATTTCGAGCCAGTCGGAAACCGGCAGCATGTCGGCGGCGGCATCGAAATCGGGGGCGCCGTCGAGGGTTCCGGCGCAGTTGGCGAGCAGGAAGCGCAAGGTGTTGCGGATGCGGCGGTAGGATTCGACGACCCGCTTCAGGATTTCGTCCGAAATCGCCAGTTCGCCGGAGTAGTCGGTGGCGGCGACCCAAAGTCGCAGGATTTCCGCGCCCAGCGTGTCGGAAATCGCTTGTGGCGCGGTGGTGTTCTTCAGCGATTTCGACATCTTCCTGCCCTGGCCGTCGACGGTGAAGCCGTGGGTCAGAAGCGCCTTGTAGGGCGCTTGTCCGTCGAGGACGCAGCCGGTCAACAGCGAACTCTGGAACCAGCCGCGATGCTGGTCGGAGCCTTCGAGATAAAGGTCGGCGGGGTAATCCTGTTCCGCGCCCGCCCTGCGCAGCACGGAAAGGTGGGTGACGCCGGAATCGAGCCAGACATCGAGGGTATCGCTCATCTTTTCGTAATGCGCCGCCTCGTCGCCGAGCAATTCTTTCGCGTCGAGCGAGAACCAGGCTTCGATGCCTTGCTCTTCGACGCGCCGGGCGACGGCTTCGATCAATTCCGGCGTGCGCGGATGCGGCATCCCGGTTTCCCGGTGCAGGAAAAAGGGCAGCGGCACGCCCCAGTTGCGCTGGCGCGAAACGCACCAGTCGGGGCGCGTGCGGATCATGGCTTCGAGCCGGGCGCGGCCCCAGGCGGGGAAAAACTGCGTCGCGGTCACGGCGTTCTCGGCGATTTCGCGCAGCGTTGGCGCGTTTTCGTTCGCTCCTTGCCGGTGCTCCATGCCGATGAACCACTGCGTCGTGGCGCGGAAAATGATCGGCGTCTTGTGCCGCCAGCAGTGCGGATAACTGTGCTGGATTTTTTCCTTGAAGAGCAGGGCGCCTGCGGCTTCCAGCGTGGCGATCACGAGCGGATTGGATTCCCAGACCGTCTTGCCTGCCAGCGGCGTGCCCGCAAGCGTCGGCGCCGCCGGAGTGAAGCGGCCCGCGCCGTCGACCACGGTGAGGGTTTCGATGCCGTACTGGCGGCAGATCAGATAATCGTCCATGCCGTGCGCCGGCGCGGTATGCACCAGGCCGGTGCCCGCATCGACGGTCACATGCAGGCCGAGCAACACGGGAACCGCGTCGTCCCGGAAAGGATGGCGCAAACGCAGCCCTTCGAGCGCGGCCCCCTTGCAGGTGCCGAGCGTATTTCCCGCCAGCCCGTAGCGGCCCAGGCAGGCTTCCTTCAACTCACGCGCGAGGATCAGGGCGCCCTTGGGCGTAGCGACGAGTTCGTATTCCATTTCAGGATGCGCCGTGACCGCCTGGTTCGAGGGCAAGGTCCAGGGCGTCGTCGTCCAGATCGGCGCGAAGGCGGCGGCGTCGATCCGTTCCAGACCGAAGGCGCGCGCCAGCTTCTGGCAATCCTCCGTTTTCACGGCGAAGGCCACGTCGATCGCGTCCGAAGTCTTTTCCTCGTGCTCCACTTCGGCCTCGGCGAGCGCGGAACCGCAATCGAGACACCAGTTGACCGGCTTCAATCCCTGATAGAGATAGCCCTTTTCGAGCATCCGGCCCAAGGCGCGGATTTCGTCGGCCTCGGTGCCAAAATTCATCGTCAGATAAGGGTTTTCCCATTCGCCGAGCACGCCGAGGCGGATGAAATCGCGCCGTTGCCGTTCCACCTGTTCGGCGGCGAAGGCGCGGCACAACGCGCGCACCCGGTCGGCGGGAATATTCTTTCCGTGCTGTTTTTCGATCTGGTGCTCGATCGGCAGACCGTGGCAATCCCAACCCGGCACGTAGGGCGCGTCGAACCCCGCAAGCGTTTTCGAGCGCACGACGATGTCCTTGAGAATCTTGTTGACCGCGTGGCCGAGGTGAATATCGCCGTTGGCATAGGGCGGGCCATCGTGCAGCATGAAGCGCGGACGGCCACGGCAGGCTTCGCGGATGCGCGCGTACAGCTTCTGCTCCTGCCATTGCCGCACCCATTGCGGCTCGCGCTTGGGCAAGTCGCCGCGCATCGGGAATGAGGGTTCGGGAAAATTCAGGGAATCTTTGTAGTCGGCCATGATCTTTGGTTTTGTCGGGAGAAATTTATACACGGAAATAGCGGCGGGCGTCTTCCACGTCGCGGGCGATCTGCGCCTTCAACGCGGCGAGATCCGGAAACTTCATTTCGTCGCGCAGCTTGTGCAGCAGGCGGACATTGAGATGCGCGCCGTAAATGGCGCGGTCGAAATCGAACAGATGCACTTCGAGCACTGGCCGCGTCGTCTTCCGGTCCAGACTCGGGCGGTAGCCGAGATTGGCGACGCCGGGCAACGGAAGAGGGTGCCCGCCTTCTTCCAGCCCGGTCACTTCGACGACGAAAACCCCGGCAAAGGGCGAGCGCTCGTGCTTCATGTGAATATTCGCGGTCGGAAAACCCAGTTGCCGCCCCAGACTCGCGCCTCTCACGACGCGCCCGCAAAGCACATAAGGCCGCCCCAGAAGCCGGGAAGCGCCTTCGAGATCGCCCTCGGCAAGCGCGAGACGTACCGCCGAACTGGAGACGCGCGCGCCGCCGACGGTCACTTCAGGCAGCGCCTCGACGGTGAATCCCGCATCCGCGCCCGCGCGTTCGAGCAGCGCGAAATCGCCGCGACGATCCGCGCCAAAACGGAAATCGTCGCCGACGATCAAATGCTTGACCCGCAAGGCGCGCACCAAAATGCGGGAGATGAATTCCTCTGCCGAAAGCGCCGCGAACGCGGCATTGAAACGGCAGACGCAAGTCACCTCCACCGCATCGGCGGCGATCAGTTCCAGCTTTTCGCGCAAGGAAGAAAGCCGCGCCGGCGTGGTCTGCGGCGTGAAATATTCGCGCGGATGCGGCTCGAAAGTCAGCACGGCGGAACGCAGCCTTTGCGCCTCGTCGCCGCCCGCTTGCGCCGCAACTTCGCGCAAACGCGCGAGCAGGGCGTGATGACCGCGATGCACACCGTCGAAATTACCGATCGTCAGCACGGTAGGCCAGGGAAGAGGGCGCGAAGCGCCGCGCAGGACATACATAAGAAGGAAAAAGGAGAAAAAGCTTTAAATTATATAGCGGCGCTTTCCAAAATGCCCCATTTTGGGTGAAGCGCAGATTCCCCAAGCAAGGCTTGGATCAACAAGCGGTTTTTCCCGCTGACGGATTCGCGTAGTTCATCAACATCACCACTCCTGCGTATCCTGCAAGCCATTCTCCAATACCGTTGTGGCGGGTAGCGCTGAGGTTTTCCAGGGCGAGCACCGTACCTTTCGGGAGCAGGGGATGCGCTTCTGCGACGATGAGAACCCCGGAGCCGGAAACCGGCGCTTCAAGCGCGAGCATGTTGTCGATTTCCTCGAACGGCAATACGAATTTATGACGATCGAGCGCCAGTTTGACCAGGCTCGTGGAAAATACCGGAAGACCTTCCGGCGTTCCGTTTTCCCGCCCCCAACTTTCCCATTCTCTGCGCAACTGCTCGCTCAAGGGCGGATCGTAACGGCAGGAGGGTTTCAGTTCCGAAATCCGGACGAAGTCGTTGCGGCAATCCGGTTCGCTCCAGCCGATGCCGTCGCTGAGCGCATAAAAGCCTTTCAACTCATCCGGGAGCGTCGTGCCAAGCCGTTGTTCCGCATCCGCAATTTCCGAAGCGGAAGCGGGGGAGCGCATCAGGGGAAAGGGTGCGTCCGGGTCGGAAGACATCACATCCAGCCATTTCGGAAGAAACTCCGGAAGAGGCAGCCGCGCCAATGCGTTTTCCTTTTTTCTGGTTTGTTTGACAGCAAAAACCGTTTTCGCAAGCACGCGCAGGAATGTAAAAAATCCCATTTTCTTTTCCCTCGATCGTCATGAACACAAGGCGCCGAAAGTTTTACTCAAGCAATTTGCGTCTCGCCGGAATCCAGTTTTTTATCATATTCCGTCTTTTGTTTCGGATCAGAGAGCACGCTGTGGGCTTCGTTCAACATCTTGAACATGCGCTCGGCTTCTTCCCGGTTTCCGGGATTCTTGTCGGGGTGCCACCTCTGCGCCAGATAACGGAAAGCGCCCTGGATGACCTCCGGGCCGGCCTTTCTGCTGATTTGCAGAAGATCGTAATAATTCGGGGCGGGGCGCTTCCGCGCTGCTTTCCGGGGCGCATCCGAAGAACGCCGCTGCGGGGTTGCGTTGACGTTGTAGCGCACGATGTCCTGAAAATCCTCTTTCATGAAATTGCTGGCGACGAAAAAACCGATCAACGCGCCGGGAATCGCGCCGCTGATCAGGAAGCCGCCGATCCCGCCAATTTCAAAAAGGGATCCGATGAGCGCGCCGGCAATTCCCCATCCCCAGGCAAAACGCCGCCGACGGTCGCGCCAGCGTCGCGTCCAGCGAAAGCGCACATGCAGCATCCACCAGATCAGGAGCGGCACGAAAAGGATCAGGAATTTCCAGAGGAGCCTGTTTTTCCACAGAGGACCGAAATTGATTTTCTCCCAGTCGAGACTCCAGTTCTCGAACCAGCTCGTCTCCTTTTCGGGAGATGGAGCGAAGAAGTAAACGGGATTTTCTTCTTCCGTCTTCGGCGGGGGCGTGGGCTCCGGATTCCATGTGCCCGGCATTCGCTCCGCACCGGGACCGCAATCCCGGTCGGAATACTGCGTCGTTCCATTGCTCTGGCATTTATAGACCTGCGCTTCCGCCACAGGAGAAAAGCTCAGGATCAGCCCCGTGCCGAGCGAAAACAGAAACTTCAGGAAATTCCCGCCCGCGTGGCGTTTTGCAGCGAGCTTATGGATAGTGGGGTGTTTCATTGGCGGGGATTTTTTCCCGGATGGCAAGCGCAAAAAATACTTTCTATCCCTAAAAGGCGTGGAACGCAAGCAGCGGTTTTGATTCAAGTGCGTATACTTTTACCCTCTCCCCCAGCCCTTCTCCCGCAAGCGGGCGAGGGGAACTCCCACCGGCGCTTCGCGCCACCTCCCTCGAAGAGGAAGGCTTGATATGATTTTTCGATGAAATTTTCTAAATTACTGTAATAATTCTTTGATAAAAATCACTACAGTAGCGAAACATTCTTTAAGTAAATTTAGAAAATTGTCTGCTACCGCAGTTGGCTGCGCGTGGGCTGAGGGAGATCTTCCGGATGGGAAGAGATGGAAGGAGATTTTCCATTTTCCTTCGGGGGCAGTTGTTTGCAAACCGCTTCCAGCAAACCCTTGGAGGCGTCTTCGATCATGTCGAGGACGAGGTCGAAGCTGTGGCCGAGGCTGTAGTAGGGGTCGGGAACTTCGGTGTCGTCGAAGCTGCGGGCATATTGCATGAAAGGCTCGATGCGGGCGTGATGGCTCGTGGGACACATGCGGCGCAGGGCTTCGAGATTGTTGCGGTCCATCGCCAGGATCATGTCGAAATATTCGAGATCCTGCGGAGCCGCCTTGCGCGCGCGGAGGTTGGAGAGGTCGTAGCCGCGTCCCGCTGCCGCACGCTGCGTGCGCGCATCCGGGGGTTCGCCGGCATGGTAGCCGTGCGTTCCGGCGGAATCGACTTCGATCTCCCTTTCCAGGCCGCGCTGGCGCAGGAGGTGGCGGAATACGCCTTCCGCCGTGGGGGAGCGGCAGATGTTTCCCATGCAGACAAAGAGGATTTTGATCATGGTGTCGGCTCCGTGTCATGGACGGCGGCGCCGAAAACCCGTTCCTTGAGGTGGAACAGCGCATCGCGCGCGGCGGCAGCCCTTTCAAATTCGAGGTTTTTGGCGCAGTCGAGCATTTCCTTTTCCAGTCGTTTGATCTCACGCGCGAGAGCCTTCTCGTTCATTGACTCGTAAGCGGCGGTCTCCTGGGCCGCTTTCAGGCTCTGTTGCGCGCTTTCGGCGTCATAAACGCCGTCGATGATGTCCTTGATGCGCTTGGAAACGCTTTTGGGAACGATTCCGCGTTCGGCGTTGAAGCTCATCTGTTTCTCGCGGCGCCGTTCGGTTTCGGCGATCGCGCGACGCATCGATTCCGTTATCTTATCAGCGTAGAGAATGGCTGTCCCGTGAATATGACGCGCGGCGCGTCCCATTGTCTGGATCAGGGAACGTTCGGAGCGCAGGAATCCTTCCTTGTCCGCGTCCAGCACGGCGACCAGCGAGACTTCCGGAATATCCAGTCCCTCGCGCAGGAGATTGATGCCGACCAGTACGTCGAATTCGCCCAGGCGCAGGTCGCGGATGATTTCGACGCGCTCCACGGTGTCGATGTCCGAATGCAGGTAGCGTACCCGGACGCCATGTTCGCCGAAGTAGTCGGTCAGGTCTTCGGCCATGCGCTTGGTCAGCGTGGTGACGAGCACGCGCTCGTCCTGGGCGGCGCGTTTCCTGATTTCGGAGAGGAGGTCGTCGACCTGGGTGGAGGCCGGGCGCACGCTGATTTCCGGGTCGACGAGGCCGGTCGGGCGCACCACCTGTTCGACGACTTGCCCCTGGTGCTTGGCTTCGTATTCCGCCGGGGTTGCGGAAACGAAGATCGTTTGCCGCATATGACGCTCGAATTCATCGAAGCGCAGGGGGCGGTTGTCGAGCGCGGAGGGGAGGCGGAAACCGTATTCGACGAGGTTTTCCTTGCGCGAGCGGTCGCCCTTGTACATGCCGCCAACCTGGCCGACGGTGACATGCGATTCGTCGATGAACATGATCGCGTCCGTGGGCAGGTAGTCGATCAGCGTGGGCGGCGGGTCGCCGGCGCGGCGCCCGGAAAGGTGGCGCGAGTAGTTTTCGATGCCCTTGCAAAAGCCGAGCGCGTCGAGCATTTCCAGATCGAAGCGGGTGCGCTCGCCGATCCGCTGCGCTTCGACCAGCCGTCCGCCTTCCTGAAAGGCGGCGACGCGCTCGCGCAACTCGATCTTGATCGCCTCGATCGCGCGGAGAACCGTCGAGCGCGGGGTGACGTAATGGCTGGAAGGAAAGACGGTGAAGCGCAGGAGTTTTTGCTGCAAATGCCCGGTCAGCGGGTCGAAGAGTTGCAGGCTTTCGATTTCGTCGTCGAACAGCGATACGCGAACAGCATGTTCGGCGTGTTCGGCGGGGAAGATGTCGATGATGTCGCCGCGCACGCGGAAAGTTCCGCGACGGAAATCGGTTTCGTTGCGCTCGTACTGCATCTCGGTCAGGCGCTTGATGATGCCGCGCTGGCCGGGACGGTCGCCGGCGCGCATCGTGAGGATCATCTGGTAATAGTCTTCCTTGTCGCCGATGCCGTAGATGCAGGAGACAGTGGCGACGATGACGCAATCGCGGCGCTCGATCAGGCTTTTTGTCGCGGAAAGACGCATCTGCTCGATATGCTCGTTGATCGCGCTGTCCTTTTCGATGAAGAGGTCGCGTGAGGGAACATAGGCTTCGGGCTGGTAATAGTCGTAGTAGGAAACGAAATATTCGACCGCGTTTTCCGGCAGGAATTCCCTGAATTCGGCATAAAGCTGCGCCGCCAGCGTCTTGTTCGGCGCCAGCACCAGCGCCGGACGGCCGCAGCGGGCGATGACGTTGGCCATGGTGTAGGTCTTGCCCGATCCGGTGACGCCGAGCAGGGTTTGAAAGGACAAACCGTCTTCCAGCCCCTGGACCAGCTTGTCGATGGCTTCCGGCTGGTCGCCGGCGGGCGGAAAGGGCTGGTGGAGGCGAAAGGGGCTGCCCTCAAACGCGAGGACGGGAATTTCGGGGGGCGCCTTATCGTTGCGGCGCGTGCCGGGTTCGGGAGATTTCACTTTCGGGGGCATGATAAAATCATGGATTGTCTGACGAGGGCTGCGGGATATTCGGCAGGGCGTCCTTGGGCGCCGTCTCCCGAAACCTTCCACAGGCACCTGGAAAACCGCCCGGAGACAAGCGAATCAATCACAGGGTGTCCATGGATGCCAGGCGCAACTTAAGGATACTCTGAACAAGTCACCGCGCCGCGCGCATCTGCGGAATTGGGCGGTCTGCGGCGTTGCAAATCCTCGCCATAGCGACGGCTATGGCTGTGGTTTGCGCCTTGCATCCCATCCCAATCCGCAGCGCGCGCTTACCGCTCGACTTGTTCAGAGTATCCTTATGTTTGGAGTTGAAAAAATGACTTCGAAGAATAACCCCGCAACCCAAAAAACACCATTCCGGCGGTTGCCAGGCTCCGGCAGGATTGCCGCGCGCTTTCGCAATATCAATATCATACTGTTTCTGTTGGCATTTTTCATAATGACAGCGGTGATGTTGGCAGCATTTAACGATGTCATACGGACGATCTCTTCTGACTATGCCAGACGCTATGCCGCCAGTTCTGCAGAGGCGCTCAGTGCCCATATTTCCAAGGAACTTGACCTTATGGCCAAGGTGGCCCATTCCAGCGCTGTCATTGAATGGATGGCCGATGAGGAGAACAATGAGAAAAAGCTCCTCGCCCATGAGGAAATGTCGGATATCATAAGTTTGCTATATAGTAATAATTTATATATTGGCCTGGAAAGGACGCGGCACGAATATAAGGTTGAAAAAGGTTATACCGTAGAGAATATCAAGCCATTCACTGTGTTGGATAAAAATAACAAGGATGACGCCTGGTATTTTGAGGTTATCGAATCGGATAAAGATTATACGCTCAGCGTGGACATAGATCGCGTGCTGCAAAAAAAACGGCTCTGGATCGATTACAAGGTTTTCAAGGATGGCGTTACGCTTGGATTGATTTGCACCGGACTGGAGTTTTCCCATGTGGTCCAGGAACTCTTTTCCCAATATGGAAAACATGATATGCGCGGTTTCATTATTGATGAAAAAGGAATCATCAATATGGACAGTTCCCTGATGGAAAAGAAAGAGTTTTCAGATCATGATTCCAGGGTCCGGATCGAGGAAGTGATTTCCGATCCGGTTTTTCTCGCGGCCATCCAATCGCATCTGGGCGGAATCAATGGTTACTTCAAGGGGGCGATCGAAGCCGAGGTCATAAGATCGCCTTCCGGACAGTACCGCTATATGACGATAGCGCCCATCCGGTTTACAAACTGGTCGGCAGTCATTCTCTACGACTCTTCAAGCTTGCTCAACATGTCGTTGTTTATACCGGTTTCTGCAATAATGCTTGCCCTGCTGATTGGCTTCGCCCTGGCTACCAATGCCGTCGGCTATCGCCTTATATTCCTGCCGCTGGGTAAATTGGAACGCAGCCTGGCGCGGTTGAAGGAAAACAAGGGAGAGCAGGTTTATGGCATCGAACGGAATGATGAGTTGGGAAGCCTTGCACACACGATCCAGGATTTGTTTACAAAAGCGAACCGTGACGCGCTGACAGGCATCTATAACAGGCGGTTCATGGAAAACAGTTTGCAGCATGCCATGGCATTGCTGTCCCGCTCGAACAGTTTTATGAGCGTATTCATGCTCGATGTGGATTTTTTCAAAAAGTATAACGATACATATGGCCATGAACAGGGTGATGTCTGCCTGAAAGCGGTTGCGCAGGTTTTGGCCGGCAGTATAACAAGGGCGAATGACTTCGTGGCCAGGTATGGAGGTGAGGAATTCGCAGTCGTATTACCCAACACCGATGCGGCCGGCGCGCGCATGATTGCGGAAAAGTTGCTCAATAATGTGCGGGATTTGAAGATGGATCATGCCGAAAGCATTGCCGCGCCATATGTCACTGTCTCGATCGGTGTGGCGACAGGGCAGGTCATGCACATGCAGCGCTGGGAAGATTATTTGAAGCGTGCGGACGAAGCGCTGTATATGTCGAAGCAAAATGGACGGGACCGATATACGCATCTTGATTTTACCGATCGTTTAGAACAAACTTGACCGCTTTTTCCTGAAGGGCTTGCGGGCAAGGAGACTTCACTCCAGTCTCGCGCCGGCCCAGGGTTCTTCCATATTTTTTCCTCTTCAACGGAGTTCTTATGTCCTCTTCTCCTTTCGCGGCAGTCGCACTGGCGCCGCGCGACCCGATCCTGGGCCTGACCGAAGCCTTCAATGCCGACACCCGCGCGACCAGGGTCAATCTCGGCGTCGGCGTCTACTACGACGACAACGGCAAGATTCCGCTGCTCGCGGCCATCCGGGAAGCAGAAGCGGCACGCTTGGGCGCGATGCCGCCGCGCGGCTATCTGCCGATCGAGGGACTGGCGGCCTACAACCGGGCAGTGCAGGAATTGCTGTTCGGCGCAGGCTCCTCCTTGCTGGCTGAAAACCGCACCGTGACCGCGCAGGCGCTCGGCGGCACCGGCGCCCTGAAAATCGGCGCCGATTTCATCCGGCAAGTCCTCTCCGATGGGGAAAAGCACAGGGTTTATATCAGCGATCCTTCGTGGGAAAACCACCGCGCCCTGTTCGCTGCCGCCGGCTTCACGGTGGAAAACTATCCTTATTACGATGCCGCGACGCGCGGAGTCGATTTCGCCGGCATGAAGGAAAAGCTCGCCAGGCTGGACGCCGGTTCGGTCGTCGTGCTTCATGCGTGCTGCCACAATCCCACCGGCGCGGACCTCACGGAAGCTCAGTGGCGCGAAGTGGTGGCCCTGTGCGGAGAAAGAAAGTTGCTCCCCTTCCTCGACATGGCCTATCAGGGTTTTGCCGACGGAATCGAGGCCGATGCCGTCGCCGTGCGCCTGTTTGCCGCATCGGGCCAGCAGTTCTTCATCTCCAGTTCGTTCTCGAAGAGCTTTTCGCTCTACGGTGAACGGGTCGGCGCGTTGACGATCGTGACCTCCGGCAAGGAAGAAACAGAACGGGTCCTGTCGCAGTTGAAACGCGTGATCCGCACCAATTACTCCAACCCGCCGACGCACGGCGCCGCCATTGTTGCTGCTGTGCTGAGTACGCCCTCCCTGCGGCAGACCTGGGAAAGCGAATTGGCCGGAATGCGCGACCGCATCCGCGCCATGCGCTCCGCCCTTGTCGAGCGGATCGCAGCACAAGGGGCGAAGCAGGATTTTTCCTTCGTTGTCCAGCAGCGCGGCATGTTCTCCTACACCGGCCTTTCCGCCGCCCAGGTCGACCGGCTGCGTGACGAATTCGGAATCTATGCCGTTTCCACGGGCCGGATTTGCCTCGCTGCGCTGAATTCAAAAAATATCGATTACGTCGCCGCAGCAATTGCCAAGGTTTTGTAAACGAATTTCGTCTTTCGTGCATCCGCAAAACGCCGGCTCCTGCCGGCGTTTTGCCTTTGGCACAGGCCTGCCTGTCGATTGCAGCGTCCCCTACGGCATGATCCACGGGCAGATTGGCAAATCATTTTGTGCCAATTTTCTAAATTTAGTTAAAGAATTTTTGATTAACATTCACTACTGTAGCGAAACATTATTTAATTAAATTTAGAAAATTGAACGGAGAAAGAAGTGAAAACCCGGTATTTTTCAAGCCTTGTCGTCGTAGACAGTTTGAGTCACCCCAACCTGAAGGTTGGGGATTCCTGTAGGGGCGGGTTTGAAACCCGCCCCTACACAATGCGGGGCGCCTTCGGCACCTGTTACGCCATGTCTCGCTGACCCCGCCATGAATGGCAGGGATTGCGCTCGACAGGTGTTCAATGACAGGAAAAAGGGCTGAGAAAAAATCCTGTTTTCATGCCCCGGAAGTTCAAGCCAAAACCAAAAAAATCGCCGCCCGCTTCTCCAGCATTGGACGTTCACCCACAGGCAGTGCCCGCCATCCCGCAACATCGAGCGTGAGAATCGTCTCTTCCGGCAGCGTCAGGTCGACCGCGACGCAGAGCCGTGTTTGCGGGGCGCAGCAGGCGATCAGGTCTTCGAGGAGTTGGGTGTTGCGATACGGGGTTTCGATGAAGATCTGGGTCTGGTCGCGCAGGCGCGATTCCCGTTCCAGCATCCGGATCTGCTCGGCGCGGGGCACTTTTTTGGCCGGGAGGTAGCCGTGAAAGGCGAATCGTTGTCCGCACAGGCCGGAGGCCATCAGCGCGAGCAGCGGCGACGAGGGGCCGACGAGCGGGGCGACGCGGAAATGTTCGGCGTGCGCCAATGCGGCCAGTTCTGCGCCGGGGTCGGCGATTCCGGGGCAACCGGCTTCGGAGACGAGGCCGAGGTTTTCTCCCCGGCGCAAGGGTTCAAGGAGGGCGTGACGCGCTGCGGGAGGGGTGTGTTCGTTCAGTTCCTCGATGAGGATTTCCGTCAGCGGCAAGGGATGCCCCGCCGCCTTGAGAAAGGCGCGGGCGGTTTTGGCGCGTTCGGCGACGAAATGGCGCAATGTCCGCACCGTGGCGAGCGCCGGAGGCGGCAGGACCGACTCCGGGGGCGTCGGGCCGAGCGGCGTCGGGATCAGGTACAGGATGCCGGATCGCGGCGGGGAATGATTCATGAGGCGCGGGGATTATGGAACGGCAACGCCCGCCGCGCGGAGCATGGCGCACAGGGCAATCAGCGGCAGCCCGATCAGCGCGTTCGGGTCTTCACCTTCGAGCCGCGCGATCAACGCGATTCCCAATCCTTCCGATTTGGCGGCTCCGGCACAGTGGTAGGGCTGTTCGCGGCGCAGATAGCGTTCGATTTCTCCGTCATTCAAATCGCGGAAGGTGACCCAGACGGGAACGCCGCGCGTTTCGGCGTGGTCGCGGGCGGCGTCGTAGAGGCACACGCCGGTAAAGAAATTGACCCGGCGTCCGGAAAGCGCGCGCAGTTGCGCCACGGCGCGTTCATGGGTGCCGGGTTTGCCGTAGATCTTCCCATTGCATGTCGCCACCTGGTCGCTGCCGATAATCAGCGCGCCGGGAAATTCCGCCGCGACCGCCCGCGCCTTCGCTTCGGAAAGCCGCAGCGCCAGGGCTTCGGGCGCTTCTCCGGGCAGGGGGGTTTCGTCGGTGTCCGGGCTGGCGCAATGGAAGGGCAATCCGAGACGGGAGAGCAATTCGCGGCGATAGACGGAGGTGGAGGCGAGAACGAGGGGCTGCGCAAGGGCAGGCGCGCCGGAGGAAGCGGGCTGGGGCATGGAAGCTCAGGCTGTAGCCAGCGCTGCGTCCGGGCGTAATTCAGACGTCGTGGCGCCGGATGAGGCAGAGGCGGGGGAAATCAACTCGAACGGCACATTGGCGTTCAGTACCGCTTTCGGGTGCAGGATGGCTACTTTCAGAAGCACTTCCGCCGCGCCGGAGGGCCGGCGGCGGCCTTGCTCCCACTCTTGCAAGGTACGGACGGATATTCCGAGCATTCCGGCAAACGCGGATTGGGAAAGGCCGAGCCTGTGGCGTGCCTCGGAAGCCAGCGTGCCTCCTGAGCCTTCTGTATCTGCAAGGCTGACGCGCCCGATTTTTCCTGCTTTCCACTGCCGGATGGATTCCAGTATCTCCAGCCCCAGTTCTTCACCGCTCATTGCATGTTCAGTCATTTTGCAATTCCTCCGTGATGGCCTTGAGAATGTGTGGCGGAATGTTTTCCTGCACCGCTTTCGTGTAAATCGTCAGCAGGAGTATTTCTCCGTGTGCAAGCCTGTTGAAATAGATCACCCGCACTCCGCCGCTTTTTCCTGTGCCGCTGCGTTTCCATCGCACTTTCCTGCAACCGCCTGCGCCGGGCACCACATCCCCCGCAAAAGGATTGGCAGCCAGCCATACGCAGAATGCGCCGCGCTCGTCTTCAGACCAGATTCCGTTGCTCTTTGCGGAAAAGAGCGGGGTTTCAATGACTGTATAGATGGCGGATTATACGTCATTGACGTATGGTTTCAAGGGAGAAGCTTTTCTGAACCGGGAGGCTGTTGCGGGGCCGCGTTTTTGACTTGGACGGCCAAAGATACTATCATGCGCGCCCTATGTCGCAACAGATGATCATTGACCTGCATTCCTTTACGCACGGGGGAAAGACGCTGCAAGGCGAATTTCCGGTGGTGGAGATGGTGCGGGTGCACGATCTGCTGGCAGAAATCGCTGGCGCGTTGCTCTGGCGGGTGGAAGGAAGCCTCGGCAAGGATGGGCGTCCGCAATTGCGGTTGAGCGTGGAAGGCGAGCTTTCGCTGCGCTGCCAGCGTTGCCTGGGGCCGATCGCATACCCGCTGCAATTGCTTTCGGTGCTCGAATTCGTTCCGTCACTGACCGAAGAGTCGGATTTGACGGCCGAAGAGCTGGAAGACGATTCGCGTGACTTTTTGCCGATGCAAAAGAAAGTCGACTTGATGAAGCAGATCGAGGATGAGGTGCTGTTGGCGCTGCCGGTCGTGCCGCGTCACGATGAATGCGAAGCTCCGGCGGCGGCAAAGAGCGGCGTCAAGGAATCTCCTTTTGCCGTTCTGGAGCAAATGCGCGAAAAGCAAGGCCCGCAATGATGGCGGCAGTTGCGCGGATATCGTAAAATACAAAGTTCGGTTTTTATAGCAGGAGTTATTTTTCATGGCTGTTCAGCAAAACAAGAAATCCCCTTCCAAGCGTGGAATGCACCGTTCGCACCAGGCGTTGTCTGCTCCGGCGCTGGCGGTCGAGCCGGTTCTCGGCGAAGTTCATCTGCGGCACCATATCAGTCCGTCCGGTTATTACCGGGGCAAACAAGTCGTCAGGAACAAGGGCGAATAATTCTCCCGAAAAGGCGGAGCGCCTGAACAGGCGCCATTCCGCTCTCCTTTATGGCTACCACCATTGCAATTGATTGCATGGGCGGGGATCACGGTCCATCCGTCACCGTGCCGGCGGCGCTTGCCTTCGTGCAGGCACATGAGAATGCTTCCGTGATTCTCGTCGGGCGTGAAGAGGAAATTCGCCCCTTGCTCGGCGCAAATGCCCCGGATCGCGTGGAAGTCCACCACGCTTCCGAAGTGGTGAGCATGGACGAATCGCCTGCGTTGGCGATGCGCAATAAAAAAGACTCCTCGATGCGCGTCGCGATCAACCTCGTCAAGGAAGGGCGCGCGGACGCCTGCCTTTCCGCCGGAAATACCGGGGCGTTGATGGCGACTTCGCGCTTTGTCCTGAAAATGCTGCCTGGAATCGAGCGTCCGGCAATTTGCGCCGTGCTGCCGACGATGAGCGGGCGCGTCTACTTCCTCGACCTGGGCGCGAATGTCGATTGCGACGCGGAACATCTACTTCAGTTCGGCATCATGGGGGCGATGCTGGTTTCCGCGATCGAGCATATCGAGCGGCCAAGCGTGGGCCTGCTCAATATCGGCGAAGAAGACATCAAGGGCAACGAGGTTTCAAAATCCGCGACGGAATTGCTCGAAGCTTCCGGACTCAATTTCATCGGGAATGTGGAAGGCGATGGCGTATATATGGACAATCCCGATGTCGTCGTCTGCGATGGATTCGTCGGCAACGTCGCGCTGAAAATTACCGAGGGACTCGCGCAGATGCTGAAAACCTTTCTGCGCCGCGAATTCGAGAAAAACCTGTTGACCAGGATCTCGGCGTTTTTTGCGTTGCCGGTGCTCAACGCATTCAGGAAGCGCGTCGATCATCGCCGCTATAACGGCGCCTGTCTGCTCGGCCTGAAAGGAATCGTCGTCAAAAGCCACGGCTCGGCGGATTGCTATGCCTTTGAATGCGCACTCGGTGTGGCCTGGGAAGCGGCACGCAACGGCTTGATCGAACGAATCAGCGAACGTATCGCGCGGGAAGCGCGGCAGCACGAATCGCACGAGGTCGTACTTCATCTGAACGATGAAGCTCAACGCGATCCGGATATCCAGATTGAACAAGCCTCGCCCATGCCTTTGCCCTCGGCGCTTGCCCCGGCAGCGAGCGATTTGCGGGAGCGCGCCTGATGTTTTCCCGGATCGTCGGCACCGGCAGCTATTTGCCTCCCGCCTGCGTCAGCAACGCCGATCTGATTGCGCGCGGAGTCGATACCAGCGACGAATGGATTGTCACGCGCACCGGCATCCGTACCCGTTATCTGGCCGAACCCGGCCAGACTTCGAGCGATCTTGCGTTCGAGGCAAGCCGGCGTGCGCTGGAAATGGCCGGGGTTTCTGCGGACAGCGTGGATCTGATCATCGTCGCCACTTCCACGCCGGATTTCATTTTTCCCAGTGCCGCCTGTCTCGTCCAGGCCCGCCTCGGCAATCGCGGAGCGGCGGCTTTCGACGTGCAGGCCGTCTGCTGCGGCTTTGTCTATGCCCTGGCGATTGCCGAGAAATTCATCCTTTCCGGATCGCACCGGCGCGCGCTGGTAATCGGCGCCGAAGTCTTCTCGCGCATTCTCGACTGGAACGACCGCGCCACCTGCGTCCTCTTCGGCGACGGCGCGGGCGCGGTGCTGCTCGAAGCCTCCGATGCGCCGGGGATTCTTTCCGTCGCGCTCCACGCCGATGGCTCGCAACACAGGATTCTTTCCGTTCCGGGCAATATCTGCGGCGGACAGGTCACTGGCGACCCGTTCCTGCGCATGGACGGACAAGCGGTGTTCAAATTCGCGGTGCGCGCGCTGGCCGAAGTCGGGCAGGAATGCTGCAAGGCTGCGAATATCGGCGTCGAGGACATCGACTGGCTGATTCCGCACCAGGCCAATATCCGCATCATCGACGCGACAGCGCGCAAGATGGGAATCCCGCCGGAGAAAGTCGTCGTCACCGTGGCCGAACATGGCAACACTTCGGCGGCTTCGGTGCCGCTGGCGCTCGATCTCGCGGTGCGCGACGGGCGGATCGGGCGGGGCCAGAAAGTCATGCTCGAAGGCGTTGGCGGCGGCTTTACCTGGGGCGCGGCGCTGCTGGAGTTCTGAACGGAACATTCCTCCATTCCAAAAAGGTGATCATGTCTTTTGCATTCGTTTTTCCTGGTCAGGGATCGCAATCGGTTGCGATGATGGCTGCCTACGGCGAAGCTCCGGTGGTGCGCGCCACCTTCGATGAGGCTTCCGGCGCGTTGGGCGAGGATTTGTGGCAACTGGTCGCAAACGGGCCGGCCGAGGCGCTGGCGCAAACCGTGAACACGCAGCCGGTGATGCTTGCCGCAGGGATTGCCGTCTGGCGCTTGTGGCAGGAAAGGGGCGGAAAACTGCCTGCCGTCGTTGCCGGGCACAGCTTGGGTGAATATTCGGCGCTGGTAGCTGCCGGAGTGCTTGCCTTTGCCGACGCCGTGCCGCTGGTGCGCCTGCGTGCGGCGGCGATGCAGGAGGCGGTGCCGCTGGGCACGGGGGCGATGGCCGCAGTGCTTGGCCTGGACGACGAAAATATCGTTGCCGCCTGCGCGGAAGCGGCGATTGACGAACGAGGCGAAAGGGAAGTAGTCGAGCCGGTCAATTTCAATGCTGCCGGTCAAACGGTCATCGCCGGACATAAAGGCGCGGTCGAACGCGCGATGGCGCGCTGCAAGGCAAGGGGCGCGAAACGCGCGATGCCGCTGCCGGTTTCTGCGCCCTTCCATTCCTCGCTGATCCGTCCCGCCGCCGACAAACTGGCGGCGCGACTGGCCGAGGTGCCTTTTGCTGCGCCACGGATTCCGGTAATCAACAATGTCGATGTCGCTCTCGAAAACGATCCGCAGCGCATCCGGGACGCGCTGGTGCGCCAGACCTTTCATCCGGTGCGATGGGTCGAGACGATTCAAAAAATGGCGGCGATGGGTATCTCCACAGTTGCCGAATGCGGCCCCGGCAAGGTGCTTGCCGGATTGACCAAACGCTGCGCGGAAGGCATCGGCGGCGTGGCGCTGGCGGATGCCGCTTCTCTTGAAGCCAATCTGAATCTGGAGTAAGGACGATGACGAATACAGCGTTGAACGGGCAAATCGCCCTCGTTACCGGCGCTTCGCGCGGAATCGGGCAGGCGATTGCGCTCGAATTGGGCCGCCGTGGCGCGGTAGTGGTCGGAACCGCGACTTCCGAAGGCGGCGCGGAAAAGATCTCCGAAAACTTCAGGGAAGCGGGAATCAAGGGACGCGGCGCCGTGCTCGAAGCGCGCGACGCCACCCGGATCGACGCGCTGGTGGCCGAAATCGAAAAGGAATTCGGCGCGGTCGGCATTCTGGTCAACAACGCCGGAATTGCCCGCGACAATCTTTCGATGCGGATGAAGGACGAAGAATGGGAAGCGGTGATCGACACCAACATGAAAGCCGTCTTCCGTCTCGCGCGCGCGGTCATGCGTGGGATGATGAAAGCCCGTACGGGCCGCATCGTCAATATCACATCGGTGGTTGCCCATTCGGGCAACCCCGGACAGGCCAATTACTGCGCCGCGAAAGCCGGCGTTCTGGGCATGACGCGCGCGCTGGCGCGCGAACTCGGAGCGCGCAATATCACGGTCAATTGTGTTGCGCCGGGTTTTATCGATACCGACATGACGCGTGCGCTCGACGAAAAGCAGCGTGACAAATTGCTCGAAGGCATTCCGCTGGCACGTTTGGGAATGCCTGAAGACGTGGCGGCTGCGGTAGCCTTTCTGGCCTCGCCGGAAGCTTCTTATATCACCGGTACCACGATTCACGTCAACGGAGGAATGTTGATGGATTAAAAACGGTCGAAAAGTGGAACCTTGCCGTGTAATCCGGCGAGGTCTTTGGTAAAATTCGCAATTCGTTTCATACCTGTAGGGAAGGAGCATTGAATGGAAAACATAGAGCAGCGTGTCAAGAAAATCGTCGCCGAACAACTCGACGTAGCCGAAGCGGAAGTCAAGAATGAATCTTCCTTTGCTGATGATTTGGGGGCGGACTCGCTCGATACCGTTGAACTCGTCATGGCGCTGGAAGAGGAATTCGAAACCGAAATCCCCGACGAGGACGCCGAAAAGATCACCACCGTCCAGCAGGCGATTGATTACATTCTTGCCCATAAGAATTAACTCCATTGCGGTGTCTTCCGAACAGGCCAGCGGAAAGCTGGCCTCGCTTTAAAGGGATTTCCATCGCGGCGGGGGTCAATCCTCCCGCTCTTACCGTTTCCGGAATTCATGTATGACACGCCGCAGAGTCGTCATTACTGGCCTGGGGGTTGTATCCCCCATTGGCAACAGCGTCGAGGAATCCTGGCAGAACCTGCTCGCCGGCCGCTCCGGCATAGGTCGCGTCACGCGCTTCGACACCTCCACCTTCCCGGTGCATATTGCCGGTGAAGTCAAGAATTTCGACATTGGCCAATATCTCCCGGCCAAGGATGCGCGCCGGATGGCGGCCTTCATCCATTACGGGATGGCGGCGGGCATTCAGGCAGTCAAGGATGCGGGGCTGGATTCCGGGACGCTCGATACCGAGCGCATCGGCATCGCCATTGGTTCGGGCATCGGCGGCCTCCCGTTGATCGAGGAAACCCACGTCGAATACGCAGCGCACGGAATGCGCAAGATTTCCCCCTTCTTTGTGCCGGGCTCGATCATCAACATGATCTCCGGCAACCTTTCCATCCTTTATGGATTCAAGGGGCCGAACATTGCACTGGTGACGGCATGTTCCACCGGCACCCACAGCATTGGCGAAGCCGGGCGGATCATCGAATACGGTGATGCTGACGTAATGATCGCCGGCGGCGCGGAATCGACCATTTCCCCGCTCGGACTCGGCGGTTTCTGCGCCCCGCGCGCGTTGTCGACGCGCAACGATGACCCGGCCACCGCCAGCCGTCCGTGGGACAAGGATCGCGACGGTTTTGTGCTTGGCGAAGGAGCCGGCGTTGTCGTGCTCGAATCCCTGGAACACGCCAGGGCGCGCGGTGCGAAGATCTACGCCGAGCTTGCCGGTTATGGCATGAGCTCGGATGCCCACCACATCACGGCCCCGCTCGAAGACGGCGACGGCGCGCGCCGCTGTATGATGGCCGCGCTCAAAAACGCCCGGCTCAATCCTTCGGATGTGCAATACGTCAACGCGCACGGCACTTCCACCCCGCTGGGCGACCTGGCGGAAACCATCGCGCTCAAGGCTGCCTTTGGCGAACACGCGAAAAAGCTGGTGATCAGTTCGTGCAAATCCATGATCGGCCACCTTCTCGGCGCCGCTGGCGGTGTCGAAGCCGTGTTTACCGCCCTGGCCCTGCATCACCAGATTTCTCCCCCGACGATCAACATTTTCAACCAGGACCCGAAATGTGATCTCGACTATTGCGCCAACGAAGCCCGCCCGATGCGAATCGAGGCCGCGCTCTCCAACTCCTTCGGATTTGGCGGGACCAACGGCACGGTGGCCTTCCGGCGGGTGGAATAAGGGCTGGCTGATCGCCCGCCTTCGTCGATTCACCTGATTCGCCCGCGCCGTGCACTTTCCGGTTCTCTTGCCGGTTCGCGCATCTCCCCGCCTGCGGGCGCTTTCCGCCTTCATTCATCTGTCAGCCTTCGGCGCTGCGCTGCTGCTGCCCTGGCCGCTCTTGTTGCGCCTTCTGCTCGTGGCGGCGCTTGCCGTATCCTTCTTCCAATCCTGGCGCGCGCCAGAGCTGCGGGAAATACATCTGGGAGAGGAGGGCGATCTCAGCTGCCGCTTTGCCGATGGCCGCAGCGCTTCCGCTGTGCTGCTCCCCGGAACCCGCCTTTTCTCCTTCGGCGTCCTGCTGGCTGCGCGTTGCGAAGATCCTGCGGAAAACCCCGCAACCCCACCCCGCGTCTGCCGCGTCCCCCTCCTTGCCGACAGCCTTCCTCCTGAAGGACTCCGCCAACTGCGCCTGTGGCTGCGCTGGAAATACGCAGGGGAGAAGAATTGATTTTCTAAATTACTGTAATAATTCTTGAATAATAATCACTACAGTAGCGAAACATTCTTTAAGTAAATTTAGAAAATAGATGGGGTTGTTTTGAGCCACCCGAACCAGAAGGTTGGGGATTCCTGTACGGGCGGCGTAGGGGCGGGTTTGAAACCCGCCCGTACCACCCGCCCCTACACAATGCGGGGCGCCTTCGGCGCCTGTTATGCCATGTCTCGCTGACCCCGCCATGAATGGCGGGGATTGCGCTCGACAGGTGTTCAAAAGTTCGCAGGGGCGGCAGAACGCCGCCCCTATAAAAACTCATTCCGTTCCGGGAGAAAGGGCCACTGACTATTTCTTCTTCAGCAAGCCCTTGATCGAATCCTGCACTTTTTCCTGGGCCTTTTGTTTTACTTCTTCCTTTTTCTCTTCGACCTTGGCCTTTGCCTGTTCCTGCAGGAGTTTGCCGAATTCGATCCGGTAGCTCAGCTTGTCGAAGGGGCCGACCAGGCGGACGGGAATGGTGAGTCCCTTGAGGCTTTCCAGATCCTTGCCGTCCTGGCCGCCGGAGGTGTTGACGACGGTGACCTTGCTCAAATAGTCCATTGTGCTTGCGCCGATGTTGATTTCACCTGCGCCGGTGATCCGGAAAAAGGGCGATTGGGCCGACAGATCGTCGTTTTTCGCAACACCGTCGCGGACGACAAAGCTCGCGGTGAGCGCGGAAAAATCGGTCTTTTGCGCCTGCGATGCGTTGATCATTGCATCCTCGCCACGGAATTGCGCCTTGAGGGTGCGGAAGCTCTTGGCAAGGTCGATGCCCTTGATGGCGCCGTCCCGCAGTGCCAGTTTGGAAGTGCCGTTCAGGGATTTTTTCATCGCGCCGACCGTTTGGCCCCGCATGCCGAGATCGGCTTCCAGCGTGCCGCGCCCTTCGAGAATGTCCTGTTGCAGCAGGTCGCGGAGCAGCGGGCCGATCTGGATATTCGTGGCGCTTTCCTTCAGGGTGACAAGGTTCTGTGCGGCATCGACATGCAGTGATCCGGTAACGCTGCCGTCATAGAGTTGCGCCGAGTGCGGGGTGATGTCGAGCTTGTCGTTTGCAGCCTGGATCTGGGTCTTCAGGGTGGACATCTTGACGCCGGAAACCTGTAGCGCGCCGACGGAAAGTTTTCCATTGACATTCCATCCCTTCAGCGCCGAGAGGTCGACCGGCGGATCGGTCTGTACCTTGGCGGCGGATTGCGCGGTTTTTTCGGTCTGCGGCAGATACTTGTCGACATTGAGGCGGTCGATGTCGAAATCGAAGCCGAAGGCGAGCGGAGAAAAGCGCGACACATTCCATTGCCCCTGAATCCTGCTTTCGTCGAAGCGGGTATCGATGGCGCCAGCCGCGCCCTGTTTGGACAGATCAAGTTTCAGACTGCCGCTGGCCGGGGCGGAGAGGGTTTTCATCGGTAGCTGCGGGTGGGTGAGTTCCCAGTTCCCGGTGAATTTGGAGAGGTTCAGGATCAGGCCCTTGAGGTCGAAATCGAGCGGGGTTTCGAATTTGGCCTTGACGACGGCGGAAGCCGCTTCAGCGGAAGCCTCCAGCGTCAGTTTGGCGATGTTGATTCCTTCCATCGAAGCGCGCAGCCGGGAAAGGGAAAGGGCAAGGTTGGCCTTGTGCTCCTTGCCATCGAGCGAAGCGCGCAGGTTTCCGCCTTCGCTTTCGATCCTGTCGTTGGCAAAGGAAAGGGCGGGGAAATTGAGCGCCAGGTCGAGGTTATCCACGCCTTCCTTGCCTTTGGCCTGGAGGTCGAGCGCCTCGATCCGGATGTTTTGCGGGGTGCCGCGAACTTTCCCTATCTTGAGTGTGGAGGCGAGTTTGCGCTGCGGGCCGGAAAGGTTGGCCTTGAGCACAGCGTCCTGGCCTTCGGCCTCGCTCTTTTCGCCGCCGAGGGAAAGGGCAGGCAGATTGAAATCAAGCTCGATTTCGTTGCCATCCTGCTTTGTCTTTCCTTTTACCGCAAAACTTTTGGCAAGCAATTTTTGTGTTTCCTGCTGCCAGCGCAGTTCATCGGCGGAGAAGTCGATGTCGATGTCGGAAAGGGCGAGCGCCTTGCCGCTCAACTGGGCCTTGAGTTTTGTGATCGCGTAATTCTTGCGTGCCAGGTCGTATTCGTAGCGTCCGTCGAATTTGATTCCAAGATCGGCGTGCGGGTTGGCGCTGGAGAGATTCGCGCTCAATTGCAGATGATCGCTGGCGCTGTTGCCGATCCTCCCTGTGGCGATTTCGAGCCTGGAAAGCTCGATGGATTCTCCATTCTGCTCGTCAAGCCAAGAAAGCTGCGCCTGATGCAGGGTGATGCCGGAAATGTCGAAGCGCATGGCTTCGCTTTCTTCCTTGTCTTCGCTCAGGAGGTCGGCGATGTTCAGCGATCCGTCCTTGTGGCGGACGAGGCGGGCATGCACGCCGTCGATTTCCAGATGATTGATTACCAGCTCCTTTTTCAGGAGCGGCATGAGCGCCAGCGAAACGCGCGCCGATTCGACCGCAGCGAATTGCGTCGCCGACTTATGTTCGCTCAAGGAGGTTTTTCCCAGCCGGACGCCGATATTGGGCCACAGCGAGAGCGCGATATCGCCGTCGATGGCAAGCGTGCGCCCTTTCTTCTCCTGAACGAAAGCCGTGATTTCGGTCTTGAAATTGTTGGGATCGAAGGTGGCGACAACGAACACGACCAGCCCGATCAATACGATAACGATGGCTGCCAGGGCGTAGGCGACGATTTTCAGGGTTTTCATATGTGCTTTCTCGTGGGGTCAAATTGCTCAGATCAACTTCTGATGTTTCAGTTCCGTTTTCAGATAGGCATAGTAAATCGGCGCGGCGATAACGCCGGGAATCCCGAAGGCTGCTTCCATCAGCAACATCGCCAGCAACAATTCCCATGCTCGCGCCTTGATCCGCTGGCCGATGATCCGGGCATTGAGAAAATACTCGCCCTTGTGGATCAGCACCAGAAAGGTGAGCGACCCGAAGGCCACTGGCAGCGAGTGGCTCAGGCTGACGATCACGATGACTGTATTGGAAATCAGATTGCCGATGACCGGCAGCAATCCGGCGATGAAAGTGAGGAAAATCATCGTCTTGGTCAGCGGCAGATGCACTCCGAAAAGCGGCAGCACCGCGACGAGATAAAGCGTCGTGAAAACGGTGTTGATCGCCGAAATGCGTACCTGTGCAAAAACGATATTGCGAAACGCCGCCCCGAGTCCGGCGGCCCGTTCCGTCAGCACCCGCGCCAGCGGCGCCTGTTGCTCATGCGGCAGTGTCTTGCACAATGAAACCATCGCGCCGATGATCATCCCGACCAGCATATGCGCCAAAGCGCGTCCCGCTTCCTTGCCTACGCCCTGCACTTCGCTGGCGTGAAGGCGCAACCAGCCGACGATAGTGGTCTGGAGATCCTCGGTTCTCTCCGGCAAATATTCGAGAATCCACGCAGGGAGGGTATTGCGTGCGCCTTCGATGATTTCGGCCATTTTCTGCAATAGCGCGGGCAGATGTCCGGCGTCGCCGCGAAAAAAGGCAATGACTCCCAGAATCAGCAAGCTGATCAGGCCAACCAGCAGTGCCGACAAACCGCCGAGAACGACCAGTTTGGCGCGTTCGTTGGAAAACAGGCGACGCAGGCCCGGCGCAAGCAAATGAACCAGTTCATGCACCAAAAGCCCGCCGAGCAGCGCAGCAAGCAAATGCAGGTGCAACACAAGAAAAAGCAGGACTGGCGCCGCGATCCATGAAGCAATCCGGGCCATCCGAACCCGGGAGTTGGAATTTCCTCGCCAGGATCTGGAGGAGTTTCGGCGCTTGTTGCGCCATGCCTGCCCCGCGCCGCTGCGAATCGCGGAATCTGCGTCCGGGGGAGAAACCGCCAGCGGCGTCGCGGCGGAAGAAGCGTTCTCGGGGTTTGCAGCAGCGGGAAGCGAAGATGAAGGCATTGGGCGTCCGGCGCAAATGGGCTAAACCGCTTCAGGGTGGAGTAGTGCAAACCGCTTTGGGGCAGCTTGCGGAATCGTCACAATTTTCTAATTATAAGTGAAATTATGGTGCGGTGCGGCAAATCTCTCTGAACTGCGTTTTTTTACGCCCGGGAGAGCGCTTTCGGGTTTTCCGTTTCATTGGTTCTGGAATATTTTTGATTGGGTCATCCGTCCGCCAGGGATTGATTTTCAAGGGAGGCAGGATGCGCTTGAACGTCATCCCGCGCGGAGCGTAGCGGAGTCACAGGATCTGGATCCATCGCTTTGCGGAGGGCATAATTTTCTAAATTTAGTTAAAGAATGTTTCGCTACCGTACTTTGTTTTAGGTAAAAATTATTACAGTAATTTAGAAAATCCTGGATCAGAAAGGCAGGCCATCCTGCGCGGGAAAAAGCTTTTCATACAAAATCTCGGTAGCATAAGCCATGACCGGGAGGACGAAGAGGAGGAGGGGCAGGAAAATCGCCGCCGTCATGATGATTGCGGCGAGCAGGAAAGCCCAAAGGAAGCAGGGAAGGAAATTGTGGAATATCGCGCGTGCGCTGGCGCTCACGGCGGAGACGAGCGTGGCGCGGCAGTCGATGGTGAGGGGAATTGCGAAAGCCGATACCACGAAGAGGATCGCTGCGAGCGCAGTCCCCATGAGGCTGCCCCAGAAATAGAACGCGAGATGCGGCGGGCGCAGCGGGATGAAGCTTTCCCATGCCAGCGGCAAATATTCACGGCCGATGACGAAGCTGTACACAGTGCCGATGTCGGTGATCCAGACGAGGAACATGAAGACGCAGAAAAAAGCCAGCGCCAGGAATGCCGGCGGGATGCGGAAAAAAGCCGCGAAGGCGTCGGCAAGATGTGGCCTTGCCTGGGGGTTTCTTTCCTGGCGCGCGAGAACGAAAAATCCCGGCAGCGACACCGGCGCAATCAACAGGAATCCTCCGGCCAATCCCCAGATCATTGGAGCCAGACCAAGACGGTGGACGAGCAAGTGGAGGAGGATGCCGGGAAGGACGAAAAATCCGGCAAGGATGAGGCTTGGGAGAAGGGTGCGGCGGAAGGAGGCAATTCCTTCCTCAATCGCAGAAAGCGGGGCGGTGAGCGCAATACGCTGCGACGACAATGAAAGCCCGAGGGAAGGGGATGAAGTTTCCGGGGTCATGGCGTTGTTCATATAGGGCTGCCAAAGAGAGGATTATGTCCAGATGGTCGTGGTGCTTTCCTGTTCGGTCAGACGTTGTTCCAGTTCGGAAAAATCGGTTCCGGCATCGAGTTCATGATCGAGAAAACGCAACAAGGGCAGGATACGCTCGCCGAGGGCAAGAATATGCGGTCCGAGTGCATCGGTATGACCCGCCTTGAGAAGATGTGCGGCGCGATCCAATCCTATCGAGACAAGCGGGCGTCCGCTCGTCGAGCAACCGATGACGCGATTGCCGCCCATCGATTCGGCCTGGCGCATTCGCCTCAGTGCCAGGTCGAAGAGTTCTTCCGGCGCGTTGACCGTGTCCGTGGGGCTGTGCGCCAGTCCGACGCTGACCGAAAGTTTCAGCCGTTGCCCGTGTGTTCCGGGGACGGAGGCCACGCCGATGGCTTCGCGCAGCCGGTTGGCGAATTGCATGCAGGAGGATTCCGAGGTCTGCGGCGAGGCAATAGCGAAAACGCCTTCGATGAAGTGCCCGAAGCTGTCTTCCTTGCGCACCTTTTTGACCAGAAGGCGTGAGAGACGCAGCAAAAGCTGGTTGATCACCTTTTCGCCGACGCCTTCCCGCAGTTTCTGATAGGCGTCGAAACCGATCGTCAGGACGCTCAGTTCGCTGTTGTAGCGAAAGACGCGCGGAAGTGCCTGGCTGACTTGAAGTTCGAGATAACGGCGAGAAAAAAGCCCGGTTTCGGGGTCGACAATCTGTGAATCGCGCGGCGTTGCCATTTCCTGCAAGGCTTTGGGCGCCTCCTGCTCGTGCTGCGTCTGCGGAGCTTCGTGCTGCGTTTCGGTCGCTTTCTTTTCTTGCCGGGGGCTGGATATTTCTGGCTGAGGCTTGGGGGAAGGCGTCTCCTGGCTTGCTTTTGGCGTTTCCGGCTCGTGTATGTGTTCGGATGCTTTTTGCTGTGCCTTTTGCTTTTCCTGCGCTTGCTGCGCTTTGGACAGCAAGGCTTCGATCCGTGCAATGATTTCGGCGCTCGGGGTTCCCTTCGCGATGAAATCGGAAACACCGAGCGCTTTGGCGTGGTTGAGGACTTCTTCGTCCTCGTCGCCCGAAATCATCATGACAGGAAGATTTTTGAGACGCTTGTCGTCTGAGGAACGCAAGCGTTCGAGCAAGCCGAAACCGTCCAACTTGGGCATCGTCAGATCTGAAATCAGCAGCTGGATCGACGGGTCGAGCACCAGGGTTTGCCATGCGGCCTCGCCATCGACCTCTTCGCGGTAGTCGCACCGGTCGCGAATGCTCTTGATGATCGATGCACGAACGATACGGGAATCATCCACAATCAAAATATGCGGTTTCGATGTTGGATCTTTTCCTTGCATACTATCTCCCTCTGTAGAAATCCCTCCGGCTTCCTTGTTTTCTGGATCCGGATTATCCGATTTCGACCACGGTACGACCGCGCACCTTCCCAGCCAGGAAATTCCCGAATTCGCCCGGCAGCGCTTCCAGCTTCACCGTGCGCACCATGTCGGCCAGATGCGGCGGCCTGAGATCGGTTGCCAGCCTCCGCCAGACTCCGCTGCGGTACGGTTCGCCGATATAGCCGGAATCGACGCCAAGCAGCGAGACGCCGCGCAGAATGAAAGGCATTACCGTGGTATTCAGTTTGATGGTAGAGGCATTGCCGATGCTGGCAATCGTGCCGGCCTGTTGCATCGTGCTGGCCATCCATGCCAGCACGTCGCCGCCGAGATTGTCGACGGCTCCGGCCCAACGCGCCTTGTCCAGCGGGCGGATCTTCGTCAGGTCGAGCGAATCGCGCAGCATGATTTCGGCAGCACCGAGCCGGAGCAGATAATCGCTTTCCGCTTCCTTTCCGGTCAGCGCCACGACGTGATAGCCGCGCTGTGCCAGCATATCGATCGCGAGGCTGCCGACGCCGCCCGTTGCGCCCGAAACGATGACCGGTCCCTTGTCCGGTCGTAATCCGTTTTCTTCCATGCGCACCACGCCCAACGCCGCAGTAAACCCGGCAGTGCCCAGCGCCATCGCGTCGAACAGGGACAGCTCCGCAGGCAGGGGCACGACCCAGCTGGCGGGAATGCGAGCAATTTCGGCATAGCCGCCGTGGTGCGCAACGCCAATATCGAAGCTGGTGGCAATTACTTTCTGCCCGGCGCTGAAACGCGTGTCGGCGCTCTCGATGATGGTGCCGCAAAGGTCGATGCCGCCGATACAGGGAAAACTGCGAATGATCTTGCCCGCGCCGGTTGCCGCCAGCGCATCCTTGTAATTGATGCTGGAATAGGCCACCTTGATCGTTACTTCGCCGGTGTCCAGATCCGATTCATTCATCATTGCAAGCCGGCTTTGTACCTTTCCTTCGATTTCTTCGATCAGATATGCCTGAAAGGGGTTCATGGTTTATGCCTCCGGAAAAATCAGTCTACGCAGGATGGGTGTCGAGAAGCGAAACCTGTCGCAGGTTTTGCTCGTGGAAATGATGGGTTCAAACCATTAAATCATACACGAGCCGCAAACCGTCAGAATGTGAAACGCGCGCCAGATTTTCGGCCTGACGTGATTTTAGATCCCGCCACAGGCGAATTCGCAACAGAAAAGGATCAAACAGCATGCCCAGCGGGAAAATACGCAGGAAAACCGCAGCGAAGAAACTCGTGGACAGAGGTGGGGCAAGCGTCGAGGCCAGTGGCAGGCGATGGCAAGGTGGAATGCGGCGCTGCAAAAGACCGATGGGACACCGGAGCCTCTTGCCTGCTGGGCAGCGCGGTCTTGGGCGAACTCATCGACACGGGTGAGCCCGTGCGAGAGATTGCGCAACGCCACATTCCCCCCTTGCAAGGCTCGCGCTATCATTTTGCCTTTCTCACCTTTTGCCCTTCGCGGGCGCTTGGAAAATCATCATGTCGCCGCAAAAAACACACCAAAAAATCCTCATCCTCGATTTCGGTTCCCAGGTCACGCAGCTCATTGCCCGCCGCGTGCGTGAGCAGCAGGTCTATTGCGAAATTCACCCCTTCGATGTCGATGACCCCTTCGTGCGCGCCTTTGCGCCGCGCGGGATCATCCTCTCCGGCGGTCCCAACTCGGTCTATGCCGGTGAAAAATGGCGCGCGCCCGCCGCCGTCTTTGAACTCGGCGTGCCGGTGCTCGGCATCTGCTATGGAATGCAGGCAATGGCGACGCAACTGGGCGGGCAGGTCGACTATTCGGACCAGCGCGAATTCGGATTCGCCGAAGTCCGCGCGCGCGGCCATTCAAAGCTCTTTTCCGGCATCCAGGACCGCAGCAACGACGACGGACACGGCCTGCTCGAAGTCTGGATGAGCCACGGCGACAAAGTCACCGAACTGCCGCCGGGCTTCTCCCTCACCGGCAGCAGCGCGACTTGCCCCATCGCGGCAATGGCCGACGAGGCGCGCGGCTTCTACGGCGTGCAATTCCACCCGGAAGTCACGCATACCCTCAAGGGCAAGGAAATCCTCGCCCGTTTCGTGCATGAAATCTGCGGCTGCATCCACGACTGGAACATGCCCGACTACATCGCCGAATCCATCGCCGCGATCCGCGCGCAGGTCGGCGACGAAGAAGTGATCCTCGGACTTTCCGGCGGTGTCGATTCCTCCGTCGCGGCGGCGCTCATCCATCGCGCCATCGGCGATCAACTGACTTGCGTCTTCGTCGACCACGGCCTCCTGCGCCTCAACGAAGCCGAACAGGTCATGCAGACCTTCGCCCGCAACCTCGGCGTAAAAGTCATCCACATCGACGCCAGCGAGCAATTCATGCGGCATCTCGAAGGCATCAGCGACCCGGAACAGAAGCGCAAGATCATCGGCCGCGAATTCGTCGAAGTCTTCCAGCGGGAAGCCAGGAAACTCCCGAACGCCCGCTGGCTCGCGCAGGGCACGATCTACCCGGACGTAATCGAATCCGGATCGAAACATGCCAAGGCCCACACGATCAAAAGCCACCACAACGTCGGCGGTCTCCCGGAAACGCTCAACCTCAAGCTGCTCGAACCCCTGCGCGATCTCTTCAAGGACGAAGTGCGCGAACTCGGCGTCGCGCTCGGCCTGGCGCACGAAATGGTCTACCGCCACCCCTTCCCCGGCCCCGGCCTCGGCGTGCGCATCCTCGGCGCGCTCAACAAGGAATACGCCGACCTCCTGCGCCGCGCCGACGCCATCTTCATCGACGAACTGCGCGCCTCCGGCTGGTACGAAAAAACCAGCCAGGCATTCGCGGTCTTCCTCCCGGTAAAAAGCGTCGGCGTCATGGGCGATGGCCGCACCTACGAATACGTCGTCGCCCTGCGCGCCGTCGAAACCCAGGACTTCATGACCGCCCACTGGGCCGAACTCCCGCACGCATTACTGGCGCGAGTCTCGAACCGGATCATCAACGAGGTTCGGGGAATCAACCGGGTTGTTTACGATATTTCAGGGAAACCGCCGGCGACGATTGAGTGGGAGTAGATCGAGGGGGGCTGGGGTCATGAGTGAAACCAGGAACAAAATCAGGCTCTTTGAAGAAAGGCAAGTCCGCGCCATATGGGACGAAGAAGCCGAAAAATGGTGGCTTTCGGTCGTTGACGTTGTCGCGGTGTTGACCGGCAGCGACTATCAGGCTGCCCGCAAATATTGGAAAGTCTTGAAAGGCCGCTTGACGGCGGAGGGAAATGAGTCGGTAACAAGTTGTTACCAACTGAAAATGCAAGCCGCCGACGGGAAATTCTATAAAACCGACGCCGCCGACACCGAGCAGGTGTTACGTCTTATCCAATCCATCCCAAGCAAAAAAGCCGAGCCGTTCAAGCGATGGCTTGCCAAGGTCGGGAACGAGCGTATTGACGAAAGCATTGACCCTGAATTATCCATTGAGCGTGCCATCCAGAACTATCGCCATCTGGGGTACAGCGAAAACTGGATCAACCAGCGTATCAAGTCCATTGAAGTCCGGAAGGCGCTGACGGACGAATGGGATAAAAGCGGCGTCAAGCAAGGAGAGGAGTACGCGACGCTGACCGATTTGATGAGTCGCACATGGAGCGGGATGAACACCCGCGAATACAGGCAATACAAGGGATTGAAGAAGGAAAACCTGCGCGACAACATGACGAACATGGAACTGATTTTGAACATGTTCGCCGAAGCCGCCGCGACGGAAATTTCAATGGTTGAACAACCGGAGGGTTTCAACGAAAGCGCGAAAGTGGCCAGCCGTGGAGCAAATGCCGCGAAAGTTGCCCGCAAGCAGTTGGAAAAGGAAACGGGAAAATCTGCCGTCAGCAGACTGAACGCGAAGGATCTGGGGGCAAGACGTTTGCCGGATGGCAATGAAGGGGGGGGCGGATGATGTGGTTTGGGGGGATCAACCTGAGGTTCCCTCGGTTTTTCTGTAGAAATTTCGACTTGATCTGACAATAGGGCTTGCCAAGGATGCGGGAGAGGGCAAATGACCTTGTTCTGGTTCGGAAGGTCGTCAGAGGACATGGAATCCGAGAGCGCTGCCGGGTTGGAAACCCGGCACAAGGGGGATGCGCCCGTCTTGTATCCGCCCAAACCTTCATGGGAATCCTTCATCGCCTTCGGCAAGGCAGATGCGGATTTTCTAAGCGAGCGACCCGATGTTATCGAGGAAGGCCGGTTCCATTCGACTTGTTCGGAATATTCTTGATTGCAAATTGAATAACTCAAATTTTTAAGTCATTCTAACTGTTTTCAGATACACTACTCATGGAAACAGATAGGAGTCTTTTCAGGTGACAACCCTTCCCGCTTCGGCAATCACCCTTCGTGACGCCCGATCTCACGGTGTCCGCAAGGATCAGGTATACCGGATGCTGGAAACCGGAGAACTCGAACGCATCGGGCGCGGAGTGTTTGTCCGGCCCGGGGTAATCGATCCGGCCTTCGCGGCGCTGGTGGCGGCTTCCTTACTTCAGCCCCGGGCGACGCTCTGCCTGACGAGCGCATTGGTGTATCACGGGTTGAGCGACGCGGTTCCCGATATGTGCGATATCGCACTGCCGCGCCGCACCCGGTTTCCGGCGGGTTTCAAACATGTTGCGTGGCATCGGTTCGATATTGCGACTTTTGAGGTCGGACGTATCCGACTGGAGTCCGATCCAGAAATTCCCCTGTTTGGCTACTCTGCAGAACGCACGCTGGTGGATCACTTTCGTTTGGCGCATCGGGAGGGGGCGGATGTGGCAAATACCGCATTGAAACGCTGGCTGCGCGCACCGGGGCATCATGCCGCGAGCCTGCTCGCCATTGCCGCCCATTTCCCGCCTGTCTTACCCCGGCTCCGATGGACGCTGGAGGTGTTGACCTGAAAATGGCAGTTGAATGTATGCACCAATCAACAGCCAAAAATTCTAAATTACTGTAATAATTATTCAATAAAACTCACTACTGTAGCGAAACATTCTTTAAGTAAATTTAGAAAATTTGCCAAAGATTCTTGAAACGCATCGAAATTTTTCAAGCGGGGAGCTTGTGATGAAGACTTATCGAAACCTGCTTTCCCCCTTGCGCGTGGCGGGGGAAGCTAATTCATCAATCCGCTGGAATGACGAGAGGAAACAGGATTGATTTTTATCAATGCCCATTCCGGCGCTCGCCACGAAAATTCCCGGCAGACTTTTATGGCCCAAAGGAAAGCGCCGTTATGCCGGGTATCCGTGAATTCATGACTTGCGATCATCGCGCCTGTGACGATCTCTTTGCTGGCATCGAGGCCGCTGTGGTCGGCGCTGATTGGCCGGGTGCCAAGGCTGCGCTCAAGAATTTCACCACTGCGATGCTGCGGCATTTTGGGGCCGAGGAAGAAATCCTGTTTCCCGCCTTCGAGGAAAAAACCGGGATGCGCATGGGGCCGACGCAGGTGATGCGCTCCGAGCATCTGCAAATACGGGATCTTCTCGCTGAAATGGAAGCGGCGCTGGCAAGGCAGGACGGCGAGGAATATTCGGGCGCCGCCGAAACCTTGCTGATCATGATGCAGCAGCACAACATGAAGGAGGAGAACATTCTCTATCCGATGTGTGACCAGCATCTGGAGGCAGGAGCCATAGGCGTTCTGGCACAAGTCAGCGAACGGGTAGGGAGAGCGCCTGCATGAACGAAAGGGCTGAACAGCCCGAGATGCGCGTGCTCGACGCGCGCGGCCTTGAACCGCCTGAGCCTTTTGTGCGGACGATGGAAGCGCTCGACGACCTGCCCGATGGCGAGCAGCTTTTACTGCTTTTGTACCGCGAGCCTTATCCCTTGTACAAGGCGCTTGCCAACAACGGCTATCGGCATAAAACCAGCTACGGTGAGGATGGCACGGTAGAGATTCTGATCTGGAAAGCCGCTCCCTTGTAGATTTCCATATCCGCCGTGCAGTGGATTTCCTCGGCGTGGTGCAAACCTGAGAAGAAATTCGTAGAGGCGGCATTCTGTCGCCCGATTTCTGCAAACGGGGGATCTTGGGCGAAATCCCCGCCTTGACGGACATCCTCTTCTTCGATATAGGCTTACCAGGCTTCTCTCTTCGAGGGAAGCGGCGCAAGGCGCCGGAAGGAAATTTCTTTCCCCTGTATTTCGATTTTGGGTGAAAAACCGCTGATCGATTCCCAAAAACTTTCGACCAAAAAACATTCAACCATAGTGCCTCAAGACTCAAAATCCATGCAGGCGTTGTTGTCTTTCGAGCAGACGCCACCCTTTGCCGTTCCGGCGCGTTTTTTTTTGACCGCGCCTTGCTTTGTGATCCTGGCCGCCATTCTGATGTGCTGGGCCGGGCCGGAAGAATTCGAGTCACGCTGGAACGCCGCCGTCCTGGCCTTCGTTCATCTTTTTACCGCCGGATTCATGCTCCAAACAATGCTCGGCGCGCTGATCCAGATTCTCCCCGTGGTCGCAGGAGCCAGCATTGGATCGCCGCTTGCCCTGGCGCGTTTCGTTCATGCGTTGATTGCTCCGGGAGCCTTGTTTCTCGCTGCCGCTCTCCTATGGTCGCAACCCTGGCTCCATGCGCTGGCCCTGCTTTTTCTGGGAGCCGGGGCAGGGGGCTTCGTTTTTGTGATGGGGCGTGCCTTATGGCCCCTCCCGGCAACCAATCCGACGGCAAGCGGTCTGAAAATCGCGCTCGGCGCCTTGCCGGTTGCGGTGTTGCTCGGATTTGCGCTGGTTGCTGCCCGCAATGCCTGGCTCGCATTGCCGGGAGCAGGATTTCTGATGCATTTGACTGATATTCACTTTGTCTGGGGCGCAATCGCCTGGGGACTGATTCTGGTTTCGGCGGTCGCTTATGTGGTGGTGCCGATGTTTCTGCTGACGCCGCCTTATCCGCGCCGCTTTGGAAAAGGATTTGCGCCCGTGCTTCTGGCCTTGGCCATTGTCTGGACCGTGCTCGCCATCGTGCAATGGGAATTTCTGGCCGGAATTCTCCGCTTTTTTCTGGCAGGAGGAGTGATTGCCTTTGCCGCGACGACCCTGATCCTGCAGCAGCGAAGCAAACGCGCGCGTTTGGATACAACGCAACGTTACTGGGCTGCCGCGATGTGCTGCGCGCTGGCGGCAAGCGCGTTGTGGGTTTTGGCTGCGTGTTCGGAAACGGTTGATTCCTGGCGCGGCTGGCCGCTTTTGTTCGGTATTTTGCTTTTTCCCGGTGCTTTCATGTCGGTCATCAGCGGGATGCTGTACAAGATCGTGCCTTTCCTTTCCTGGCTGCATCTGCAAAACCGCAGTACTGAATGGGTTGCCGCAGGCGGCATATTGAAAGCGGATCGGCGGCCCTCGATTCCCAATATGAAAAATTTTCTGCCGGAGGGCGCAATGAAGCAGCAGCAGATCATCCATTTCAGCGGCTTGCTATTGCTCGCGTCGGCAATTGCGGCACCGGAGTTTTTCTTTTATCCTGCCGCCGCATTACTGGGATTTTCCGGAGTTCTTCTGCAAAGAAACCTGATCATGACGATGCGCGCTTATCGCCGTGCGCTGGCCTCGATCGACGCAAGTTACGAACCCGCCCCCGTTGCGCCATTCTCTCCATTACCACACTGAGGTCTCCATGTCCGAAACTTCGTCCGAATCCTTGCCTGCGTCCGGCTTTTTCCAGCATGTCTTTTTCTCGGCGCCGCATCGCGTAATGTTTCTTGCCGGGGGAGTGCAGGCGCTTTTGACCGTTATTTTCTGGTGTTTCGACCTTGGCGCACGCTATGCCGATCTTTATCCGGCAATCTCCTGGGGAGTTCCCGCTTCCTGGCTGCATACGGCGCTGATGATCTATGGCTTTTTCTCCTTCTATATCTTCGGCTTTTTGATGACAGCCTTGCCCAAGTGGGTAGGGGCAAAGGAAGTGGTGCGGGGATTTTATCTGAGCGCCTTTCTCCTGTTGATCGGGGGATGGCTGCTGTTTTATATGGGTCTTTTCCTGCCGCCGGAAATTCCCGTTTTTTCCGTCGCGATGCTTGTTGTTGCGCTGGGCTGGCTCGTGGCGCTCTATGCGTTGCTTGCGGCAATCCGCGATGGGGAGAATCCGGACAAAAGGCATGCCAAGGCAGTATGTATCGCGCTATTGCTGGGCTGGATAGGCATTTTGTCTTTCGCCTGCGCCTTCGCCTTTTCAATTCCTTTTGCAGGAACTATCTTCCTTTTTCAACATGATCTTGCGTACACCGCCGCCCGCCAGGGGATAGAAATCGGCATTTGGGGCTTTTTGCTGCCGGTTTTTGCTACCGTCACGCACCGGATGCTGCCTTTCTTTACTGGCAATGTGCTCTCTCCCTACACCGTTTATCGCCCCATGGGGCTGCTCTGGGTGCTGCTGGTTTGCCTGGTTGCGCACGGGCTGGGAGCGCTTGTCGGAAAGCAATCCTGGCTGTGGCTGCCCGATAGTATCGCGGCGCTGCTTTCTTTCTGGTTCAGTTGGAAATGGCAGTTGCGGAGGGGTTTTTTCGCTTCGCATCTTCTGGCAATGCACCACGTCGCGCATTTATGGCTGGGGATTGCACTTTCACTGTACGCCGCGCAGAGCATTGCCCACGCACGAGGAGTGGACGTAGGGGGGCTGGCGCCGCAGCATGTGCTGACGCTCGGCTATTTTGCTTCAGTGCTGATCGGGATGGCGACGCGTGTAACACTCGGACACTCGGGGCGCTCGATCGATTCCGATGTATGGGGCTGGCGTTTGTTCTGGTGCCTTCAAGGCGTCGTGCTGTTGCGCTTCGCTGGCGAATTTCTGGGTTCCTTGAATTTCATGAATCTGTTCTGGTGGAGCACCATCCTGTGGGTCCTGATCTTTGCATTGTGGTGCCGCGTCTACGTGCCGATGTATCTGAAGCCGCGCCCGGACGGTCGGCCAGGATAGATTTTTTCTTCATGTAAATTATTAAATAAATTACATGAAGTTTATTTCATATGTATTTGATTATAAAAATAATTCATCAAACATGCGTTGTGCTATCCGGCCTTGGCTTCACGTTGAGAGGAATCTGGATGTTGCGCGAATCACCTCTGCTTTCACGGCGCTGGGTACGTATCGCACCGCATTTCGTCGATACCTTGCTTCTGACGAGCGCCGTCTCGCTGGCGGTACTGAGCGCGCAATACCCGTTTGCGCGGCCTTGGTTGACAGCCAAGCTGATCGGACTGCTCGTTTATATTCTGTGCGGAATGGCGGCGCTGCGGCGTGGGCGAACGAGGCGGCAGCGGATTTTCTTTTTCGTACTCGCGCTGCTGAGTTTTTTCTATATCGTCGGCGCTGCCTGGTGGCGCACGCCGTGGAGTTTTCTGGCTCTGGCGGCCTCCTGATCCGGGATCAGGCGCCCGAACGAGCGGGATTCATCAGTTTTTTCAGGCCGACGATGTTGAGAATGCGAATGTGCTTCTGCTGCACGCTCAACAGACCTTCGTCCTGAAAACGGGAGAAAAGGCGCGAAACGGTTTCGAGCTTCAGGCCGAGATAACTGCCGATTTCCTCGCGCGTCATGCGCAGATAAAAATCGGCGGGGGAGTAGCCCCGCGCAGTGAAACGCTGCGATAAATTAAGCAGGAAAGCCGCCAGGCGCTCCTCGGCTCGCATCGTTCCCAGAAGCAGCATCACACCATGATCGCGGACGATTTCCCGGCTCATGACCTTGTGGAAATGCTGTTGCAGGGTCACGATCTCGCGCGAGAATTCTTCCAGATTGGAAAATGGAATTGCGCACACTTCGCTGTCTTCGAGCGCAATCGCGTTACAGGAGTGGATTTCCGCGCCGATGCCGTCGAGTCCGAGCAGTTCGCCGGCCATTTGAAAGCCCGTTACCTGTTCGCGCCCGTCTCCCATCAAAACGTCGGTTTTGAAAAAACCAGTGCGGACTGCGTATATCGCATGGAATTCCTGCCCGGCATGGTAGAGGTGCTCGCCCCGGCGAACCTTGCGCCGCAGTGCCACCATTTCGTCAACCCGGATCATTTCTTCTTCCGAAAGGCCGATCGGGAGGCAAAGCTCGTTCAGATTGCAGTTGGAACAGGCGGTTTTCAGAACCGAGAGATTGGTTTCAGTACGAACGCTATGGAGTAAAGACATGCTTATTTCCTAAATCATCCTGGAATGAAACCACAAAGAAGCCGTATTTACTTGTTGATCCACGTCAACGCGATTACCTTGGCAAAAAAAGATAATCCCTTTCCCAGGGTGTTTTCCAGTGCCCTGACGCGGTTGAAGTGACTTTCTGCAATCTACCGCGCAACGGGGAGAAACAGAAAACGAGGAATAACGATACAATCGGCGCCCCATGAATTTCGCTACAGAGTCCCTGGTTTTCGACCCGCAGACAATCCGCCGCTTCGATGTCAACGGGCCGCGCTACACCTCCTACCCCACAGCCGACCGTTTTGTTGAAGCGTTTGACGCTGCGACATACGGACACTGGCTTTCCAAGCGGACGATCGGCGGGATTGGACGACCGCTTTCATTATACTTTCACATCCCCTTTTGCAACACCATTTGTTATTACTGCGCCTGCAATAAAATTATCACCAAGGACCATGGGCGCTCTTCCAAGTATTTGAAATATCTTGGGAAAGAATTGGCTTTGCAGCACCGCTACCTGGACGGCGATAATGCGGTGATCCAACTGCACTGGGGTGGCGGAACGCCTACCTTTCTTTCACGCGACGAAATGCAGCAGTTGATGGCGATGACGAAGCAACATTTTCGCCTGGTCGAAGGAGGGGAGTATTCAATCGAGGTCGATCCACGCAAGGTCGACGTGGAAACGGTAGCTTTGCTCGGCACCCTCGGATTCAATCGCATGAGCGTCGGCGTGCAGGATTTCGATGAAGGCGTTCAACGGGCGGTCAACCGGATTCAAAGCGAGGAAGAGACACGGCACGTCATCGACGCGGCGCGCGCCAACGGCTTCAAATCGATTTCGATCGACCTGATCTACGGCTTGCCGCGGCAGACGGTCATGGGATTCAACCGCACTCTCGAACAAGTGCTGGAAATGGATCCGGACCGGCTTTCGATTTACAACTACGCCCACCTTCCTGGACTCTTCAAGCCGCAGCGGCGCATCCACGAAACCGAATTGCCTTCGGCGGACACCAAGCTGAAAATTTTTTCCCTGGGCATCAAAAAACTGCTCGAGGCAGGTTATGTCTATATAGGCATGGATCATTTCGCCAAGCCGGAAGACGAACTCGCCGTCGCGCAACGGCAGGGGAGGCTGCATCGTAATTTCCAGGGGTATTCGACGCACGCCGATTGCGACATGCTTGGGTTCGGAATCTCTTCGATCAGCAAGATCGGCCCCGTATACGGGCAGAACGTAAAAACCCTGGACGAATACTATGATCGTCTCGACAACGGGATTTTCCCGGTATTCCGAGGAATCGAACTTTCTGCCGATGATATTCTGCGCCGTGCGATCATTCAGGCCCTGATGTGCCATTTCGAGCTTTCTATCGAGTCGATAGAAATTGCACATCTGATTGATTTCAAAAAATATTTTTCCGACGAATTGGCCGATTTGAAAGAAATGCAAAGTGCTGGACTGCTGCGCGTCGACGACCAGTGGATCACCGTCCTGCCTCCGGGGCGCTTGCTGGTGCGCGTCATTTCGATGGTCTTTGACCGCTATCTGCGCGCCAGCCGGCAACATACGCGGTATTCAAAAGTGATTTAAACCACAGGTGTAATGGGTGCCGAAGGCGCCCCGATTACGCAGACTTTCCATGCCCGAAAACGGCAATCTCCTTCCCCTTTTCCTCATCGGTCTCCTTGGCGGCACGCATTGCGTCGGTATGTGTGGCGGCATTCTCGGGGCGCTTTCCCTGGGTGGACCGGCGCGTTTTCCGTTGCATCTGGCCTACAACGTCGGGCGTATCGCCTCCTACTGTCTGGCCGGAGCCATCGCCGGAGCGCTTGGTGGAGCTTCGCTGGCTGTGGCGGAAGAATTTCAGGTCCGGATCGCGCTTTATCTGCTTGCGAATTTGATGTTGCTCGCGCTGGGAATTTATCTGATGGGCCTAACGCCTGTGCTGGCCTGGATCGAACGCGCTGGCGGCACGATCTGGCGCCGCATTCAGCCAGCGACGAAGCGTTTTCTGCCTGTACGCACGATTTTTCAGGCTTTTCCGCTCGGCCTTTTGTGGGGCTGGTTGCCGTGCGGACTGGTCTATGGCGCCTTGACTACCTCACTTGGCGCCGGATCGGCAATTTCTGGTGCTTTTTCGATGCTCGCCTTCGGATTGGGAACTCTGCCCAACCTGCTGCTCGCGGGTTTTTTTTTGGGGCGCTTGCGTTCCCTTACACAGCACCGCGCAGTGCGCCTCGGAGCTGGCGCCTTGGTTGCCGCATACGGACTATACGGTTTGTATGCTACCTGGAACCTGATCCGCTGAATTTTCCAATATAGCGAATCAATTTGACTTGAAAAATAATTACAGTTATATATATAAATTCAACCGTAATTGAAATAGTTATTTTGGATATTCATTTCGGGTACTTACGGCGAAAGAGTTGAACGCTGGGGGTATACTTGAAAACTCCCAGATAAATTAGCGAAAAACCGGAATTTTCCAAGAATGCGTTCGTTCTATGTCTCCCTTCCGGAGAAGGGAAAAAGCCAATTCCAGAATTTTCGTTCTCACCGATCGGCAAGTAGCGAAGGATAGTTGATTCATGCACGATACAGCCAATTTCATCCAGGATATGGCAATCATCATGATATTTGCAGCGATGATGACATTGCTCTTCCACCGGTTCAAGCAACCGGTGGTGCTGGGCTACATCATCGCGGGCGTAATCATCGGTCCGTATACGCCGCCGTTTTCGCTGATCAGCGGCGAGACTACGATCAAGACGCTTTCCGAACTGGGTGTCATTTTTCTTCTGTTCTATCTCGGGCTGGAATTCAGTCTGAAAAAACTGGCCCGTGTCGGCCGCGTTGCCTTGTTCGCAGCGATACCGGAAATTTGCGTGATGATCTGGGTCGGCTATGAAATCGGGCGCTTTTTCGGCTGGAACTGGATGGATTCGATATTTCTTGGCGGAATGCTCGCCAGTTCGTCGACGACGATTATCGTCAAGGCTCTCGATGAATTGAAAATGAAGCGCGAAGCCTTTGCGCAAATCATTTTCGGGGTTCTGATCATCGAGGACATCCTTGCCATCGGCATTATCGCGCTTCTTTCGGCACTGGCAACTACTGGCGAGGTTAGCGCCGGATCTGCATTTGTGACGATAGGCAAGCTTTCCCTGTTCATGGTCGTCGCCTTGGTGGCAGGAATTCTGATTGTTCCACGAGTGCTCAATTACGCGGCGCGCTTTGAGAGCGACGAAATGATCGTCATCACGGTGCTTGGCTTCTGTTTCGGTTTTTGCATGTTGGTCATCAAACTCGATTACAGCATCGCGCTGGGGGCATTCGTGATCGGTGCGGTGATTGCCGAATCGCGCCAATTGCCAGTGGTCGAACGTTTGATGGAACCGATCCGGGATCTGTTCAGTGCGATCTTTTTTGTCACGATCGGCCTTCTGCTCGACCCCAAGGTGTTGGTCGAATATGCAGCTCCGGTGGCTGTCATCACGATAGCGACAGTATTGGTCAAGTTCTTTTCGAGTTGCCTGGGCGCGCTCGCAGCGGGGGAGAAGGCGCGGACTTCGATGCGGGTCGGCATGGGGCTGGCGCAAATCGGCGAATTTGCCTTCATCATTGCCTCGCTCGGCATGACGCTGAGGGTGACCAGCGATTTCCTTTTTCCGGTTGCCGTCGCAGTATCGGTGGTGACGACCTTGCTGACGCCGTATCTGATCAAACTGGCGGACCCTCTCTCGGCCAAGGTTAGCGCATCGATGCCGGAAATAGTGGTGCGTGCTGGCCAGCGCTATCACAATTGGCTAGGTTCATTGCGATTCACCGGCGATAGCGCGCAGATAGCCTCCCTGATTCGCAAGATCATTTTCCAGATTTTTATCAATGGTGCGCTGGTAACCGCCGTTTTTCTTGCTGCAGCATATTCGGGCAAGGCGATCAGTCACTATCTGATGGGACTCGGCATCATGAACGAGAACGTGCAGAATACGCTGGTCTGGGCAAGCGCGCTGCTGATTTCGCTTCCATTCCTGATCGCCATGTATCGTAAGCTGGAAGCATTGAGCATGCTTCTGGTAGAACTTTGCCTTCCGCAATCTCTCCGCCGTATTGTAGCCGAGGCGTTGCCGTTGGCATCGATCCTGCTGATGCTTCTCTTGCTCGGTGTGATCAGCATCAACATCCTGCCGCCGACGCCGTGGCTCCTCTGGGTGCTTGCCGGAGGTGCGATGGTGACAGCGCTTGGTTGGTCATGGTTCATCAAAATGCATTCCCGCTTGCAAATTGCGCTGATCGAAACGGTTTCGGAAGATCATGGCGAACATGATAAAAAACATTAAATATATTCAATAACTGTTTGATTTTTTATATAAAAAACATTTCTGAGTCTGCCCAAAAATCATGTTTTCCAAAAAAAAGTACACAAAGCCGAAGTCAATGTTAGAATTGCCGCCGCCTTGGAAACAAAGACTCCAGCAGACTCTGGCGGTGGCGTGAGGCAAGGGTAGGACAAACAGGCGCCCGTAGCTCAACCGGATAGAGCATCGGCCTTCTAAGCCGAGGGTTGTGAGTTCGAGTCTCGCCGGGCGTGCCAGGTTGCTGCGATTCGTTGCAGTGCCCGATTCAATTCCCAGTGGCGGCATTAGCTCAGTTGGTAGAGCACTGGATTGTGATTCCAGGAGTCACCGGTTCGATCCCGGTATGTCGCCCCACCTTTCTTCCCGCTTTTCCTTCTTCTGCGCCTTTCGCCAAGGGCGCTTTCTAATGTTATAATCGAAAAGTTTTTCCGTCGTCATCTGCGTCGGAAAAGCGATGCAATGGCGCGTGTGCGATAAAAAAATCGCGGCACGCCAAATTCACACATCCGCTGCTTAAGGGTGGCGTCTTTCGTTGAACGGGGACGCTGCGGTTCGGCGGATGGTGGTTCAACCCTTAAGGAGTCAATCCAATGTCTGCAACAATGCGTCAAATGCTGGAGGCTGGTGTTCATTTTGGCCACCAGACCCGTTTCTGGAATCCGAAGATGGCCCCCTTCATTTTCGGACACCGTAACAAAATTCACATCATCAATCTGGAAAAAACGCTTGCCAAATATAACGAGGCAATGCAATTCGCGCGCAATCTTTCTGCCAACAAGGGCACCATTCTCTTTGTAGGTACCAAACGCCAGGCGCGGGAAATCGTCGCCGAGGAAGCGCGTCGCGCCGCCAGCCCCTTCGTCGATCAGCGCTGGCTCGGCGGAATGCTGACGAATTTCAAGACGATGAAGCAGTCGATCAAACGTTTCAAGGATATGGAAACGATGGCCCAGGAAGGCTCGCTTGAGAAGCTGGGCAAAAAAGAGGCACTGATGATGCAGCGCGAACTCGATAAACTGGAAAAATCGATCGGCGGCATCAAGGAAATGGGAGGCTTGCCCGATGCACTGTTCGTGATCGACGTCGGCTATCACAAAATTGCCGTCACCGAAGCGAAAAAACTGGGAATCCCGGTCATTGGCGTAGTCGATACGAACCATTCGCCGGAAACCATTGATTACGTGATTCCGGGCAACGACGATTCCGCCAGCGCCATTCGCCTCTACGCTCGTGGGGTTGCCGACGCAGTACTCGAAGGCCGAAACCTGATGGTACAGAGGGTCAGCGCTGCTGTTGGCGAGGACGATTTCGTTGAAATCGAGGAAAACGAAGCAGAATAGCAATGTACCGTCGCGGCATGAATGTGGCGTAATAGCCTGAGCATTTATGCCGCGCCTTGTATTGGAAACAAACGCAAACGAATTGAATTTTCAGGAGAAATAAAAATGGCGGAAATTACCGCAAGCATGGTCAAGGAACTACGCGAAAAAACCGATGCACCGATGATGGAATGCAAAAAGGCGCTGTCCGAGGCGGGGGGCGACCTTGCCAAGGCAGAAGAAATTCTGCGCGTCAAGCTCGGCACCAAAGCGTCAAAGGCGGCTTCCCGCATCACTGCCGAAGGCGTGGTCGCGGTTCATATCGCTGCAGGCGGTAAGGAAGGCGCCATTCTCGAAGTCAATTGCGAAACCGATTTCGTTGCCAAAAACGATGATTTCCTGAAATTTGCCTCTGACTGCGCTGAACGGGTTGTGGCCTGCAAACCTGGAGACGTTGCTGCGCTTTCCGCGCTTTCGCTCGATGCCGGTACGATCGAATCGACTCGTACCGCGCTGATCGGTAAAATCGGGGAAAACCTCTCCCTGCGCCGCTTTCAACGTTTTGAAACGAAGGGAAAACTGGCTTCGTACATTCACGGCGGCGCCAGAATCGGTGTATTGATCGACCTTGTCGGCGGAGACGACATTCTGGCGAAAGATTTGGCGATGCATATCGCGGCAGCAAAACCGAAGGCGATCGATGCCTCTGGCGTGTCTGCCGATCTGATCGAAACCGAGCGCCGCATCGCCGCGGAAAAAGCAGCGGAATCGGGCAAGCCGGCTGAAATCGTGGAAAAAATGGTTTCCGGCGCAGTGCAGAAATTTCTCAAGGAAGTCACTTTGCTTGGGCAACCCTTCGTCAAGGACGACAAGCAGACGGTCGAGCAGCTTCTGAAATCGAAAAACGCTTCGGTCAGCAATTTCGTGCTTTACGTCGTCGGCGAAGGCATCGAGAAAAAAACCAGCGATTTCGCTGCCGAAGTCGCCGCCCAGGCTGCTGCGGCGCAAAAATAAGCTCTTTGCAAAACCGGAGCAAGCGAGCCTCCCCATCATGTCTCCCCGCTACCGCCGTATCCTTTTGAAACTGTCGGGAGAAGCCTTGATGGGGGGTGATGCTTATGGCATTAACCGGCAAGTCATCGGCGATATCGTTGCCGAGATCAAGGCTGTAGTGGAGATGGGGGTGGAAATCGGCGTCGTGATCGGCGGCGGAAACATCTTCCGCGGCATGGCCGGGACTGCCACCGGAATGGACCGGGCCACGGCGGATTACATGGGGATGTTGGCTACGGTAATGAATGCGATGGCGCTTTCCGACGCGCTCCGCCAGGCGGGGATCACTGCGCGCGTGCAGTCGGCATTGCGCGTCGATCAGGTCGTCGAGCCCTATATTCGCGGCAAGGCGATCCGCTATCTGGAAGAGGGCAAGGTGGTGATTTTTGCTGCCGGGACCGGCAACCCCTTTTTCACCACTGATACCGCCGCTGCGCTGCGCGGTTCCGAGATTGGTGCGCAAATCGTGCTCAAGGCGACGAAAGTCGACGGTATTTACAGCGACGATCCGAAAAAAAATCCTGCCGCCACACGTTACGATCGTATTTCTTTCGATGAAGTCATCGCCAGAAACCTCGCGGTCATGGATGCCACCGCATTTGCGCTGTGCCGCGACCAGCGCCTGCCGATCAATGTTTTTTCGATCTTCAAGGCCGGGGCCTTGAAACGTGTCGTGCAGGGCGAAAACGAGGGTACCCTGGTGGTTTTCCAGAAAATGGAGGAATAAGGAAATGGTTATTGCCGAGCTGAAAAAAAACATCGAACACAAGATGCAGAGAACGCTGGAAGTATTGAAAGCCGATCTGCTCAAAATCCGCACGGGCCGCGCCCATACCGGCCTGCTCGACCATATTCTGGTCGATTATTATGGAAATCCGACCCCGGTTCCGCAGGTCGCCAATGTGACGCTGATCGACGCGCGCACGATCGGCGTGCAGCCGTGGGAAAAAAATCTCGTCGGCAAGGTGGAGAAAGCGATCCGCGATTCCGACCTGGGACTGAATCCGGCCAGCCAGGGTGATATCGTCCGGGTGCCGATGCCGATCCTGACTGAGGAGCGCCGCCGTGACCTGACCAAAGTTGTCCGGCACGAAGGCGAAAACGCCAGGGTTGCCGTCCGCAACCTGCGCCGTGACGCCAATCATGCGTTGAAGGAAGGACTGAAGGCAAAAACGATTTCCGAGGACGATGAACGGCGTACGGAGGAAGAAATTCAAAAACTGACCGATAGGTACATTGCTGAAGTCGACAAGATCCTGGCCCAGAAAGAAAGCGAATTGATGGCGGTTTGATCCGGAAAATTCCGCTTTCCCTGGCATGTGCCGGATTTTTCCGCAAGCGGGGAAGGGGAAGAAATCTACAAGGAAAAAGCCATGGCGCTTTTCAGCAGTTCGACGCAAATTATTCCCGAAACGCACCCGATGCCGCGCCATGTCGCCGCGATTATGGACGGCAATGGCCGCTGGGCCAAAAAACGCTTCCTGCCGCGTGTCGCTGGTCACAGCCGGGGTGTTGAAACCGTGCGCGAAATCGTGCGCGCCTGCCTTGAACGCGGGATTGAATACCTGACCCTCTTCGCCTTCAGTTCCGAAAACTGGCGTCGACCGCAGGAAGAGGTGTCCCTGCTGATGCAGCTTTTCGTCAAGGCCCTGGAGCAGGAAGTGACGAAACTCGACAAGAACGGCGTTCGTCTCTGCGTGGTCGGCGATCTCTCCCTCTTCGAGCCTCGGTTGCGCGCGCTGGTCGCGGAAGCCCAGGCGAAGACAGCAACCAATTCCCGTCTCACCCTGACCATCGCCGCCAATTACGGCGGCCGCTGGGACATCTTGCAGGCGATGAATCGCCTCTCCGTTGCGCACCCGGAAAAATCTGGGCACTGGAATGAGGAAGATCTCGCGCCCTTTCTTTCGATGCACTACGCGCCGGAACCCGATCTTTTCATCCGTACCGGCGGCGAGGCGCGGATCAGCAATTTCCTGCTCTGGCAGCTCGCCTATACCGAGTTTCATTTCACCGATACCCTGTGGCCGGAGTTCGACGCTGCCGCGCTCGATCAGGCCATCGCTTCCTATCGTCGGCGCGAGCGCCGTTTTGGACGAACCAGCGAACAATTGCTGGAAGACCCGCACCCGTCCATTTCCAGCGGCGTTGCCGAAGTCGTGGCCGGCGTACATCCCGATGCTTAAGACACGGGTCATCACCGCCGTTGTTCTGCTTGCCGTTTTCCTTTCCGCGCTGTTTTTCCTTCCGCCACTCGGCTGGGCGTGGTTTGTCGCGCTGGTTGCCGCCATTGCCGGGTGGGAGTGGGGAGGGCTGTTGAGGTTGTCGCCGCGTGGGAAGGTGGCATGCGGGGTGGTTGTTTTTGGGGCGTGCGCCGCAGCGATTGTGTTGCTTCCCGAGGCAATCTCGCTTCCTTCGGCAATCGGTGGAACAAGCCTGAAAGAGGAAATGGAACGGACGTTCCATGGATGGAGCGAGGCATGGCAATTCGGGCGATGGTTTTATCTTCCCTCGGCTATTTTCTGGTGCGTTCTCGCGCCGCTTTGGCTCTGGCGGCGCTGGAAATTGCCGATGGGACGCTCGATGATGGGAGGCTTTTTTTTCGGTCTCATCCTGATTCTTCCCACTTGGCTGGCCCTGGTGCAATTGCGTAACCTCTTCAGCCCTTCCGTATTGCTTGCAACAATGGCGATTGTTTGGGTTGCCGATACTACAGCGTATTTTTCCGGACGTGCCTTTGGAAAACGCAAACTGGCGCCAAGCATCAGCCCGGGCAAAACCTGGGCAGGCGCCTGGGGCGCAGTTGTCGGCGTTCTGGTTTATGGCGCTGTTATCGCTGCCGCAAATGGGTCATCGGGGCTTGACTTGGCCTTGACGCTGATCAACCTGATCTGCCTGACGGCGCTCAGCATCATCGGCGACCTCTTTGAATCCCTGCTGAAACGTCAAGCAGAAATAAAGGACAGCAGCGCGATATTGCCAGGGCATGGAGGGGTATTGGACCGGATCGACAGTCTGACTTCAACCCTGCCTGTCGTCGCTTTGCTCTTGTTGAGCCCATTTGTGACGTTTCCGGGCTGAAAACATGCCGTCCTCCCAACAACTCACCATTCTCGGCAGCACCGGTTCCATCGGCCAGAGCACGCTCGACGTGGTGCGGCGGCATCCCGGGCGTTATCGTATCGCCGCGCTTTGCGCGCATCGGCAGATTGATCTTCTGTTCGAGCAGTGCCTGGAGTTTCGTCCGCGTTATGCCGTGCTTGGCGAGCGTGTCTTGGCGGAGGCGCTGGCGCTCAGATTAGGTGCAGCGAATCTCGATACCGAAGTGCGCCACGGCGCTGCGGCCTTGGAAGAAATGGCGGCCTTGCCCGAAGCCGATGCGGTCATGGCGGCCATTGTCGGCGCTGCCGGGCTGCCCTCCGCGCTGGCAGCGGCACGGGCGGGGAAGAAGATCCTGCTTGCGAACAAGGAGGCGCTGGTGATGGCCGGCCCGGTGTTCATGCGCGCCGTGCGCGAACATGGCGCGCGGCTCTTGCCCATCGACAGCGAGCACAATGCGATTTTTCAGGCGCTTCCTCCCGATTTCGATGGTGATCTGCTCAAAAAAGGGGTTCGCCGCCTCTTGCTGACCGCTTCCGGCGGGCCGTTCCGCACCTGGTCCCGGGCCGATCTGGAGAAGGTAACGCCGCAGCAGGCAGTGGCGCATCCGCGCTGGTCGATGGGCAAGAAAATCTCTGTCGATTCGGCGACGCTGATGAACAAGGGGCTGGAAGTGATCGAAGCGCATTGGCTGTTCAATGCGCCGGCTTCAATGATCGAAGTGGTGGTGCATCCGCAGAGCATAATCCATTCGCTTGTCGAATACGCCGACGGTTCATTGCTCGCGCAACTGGGCAACCCGGATATGCGCACGCCGATCGCGCATGCGCTGGCGCATCCCGAGCGGATCGATTCCGGCGTCGCGGCGCTCGATCTTTTTCAACTCGCCCGGCTCGACTTTGAAGCTCCGGACAAGGAGCGTTTTCCCTGTCTTGCATTGGCTTTCCGCGCCCTGGAGCTGGGCGGAAACGCCCCGGCATTACTCAATGCCGCCAATGAAATCGCGGTTGAGGCATTCCTGGAAGGGAAAATCGGCTTTACCGAAATCGCCAGGGTCGTTGCCGCAACGCTGGCGGCCGATTCGCTGATTGCCGGCGCTCCTCTGGAAAGTCTCGATGAGGTGCTTGCCGCCGACACCGCAGCGCGGCGTTTCGCGGCGGAATGGATTGCGAGGCTGGAGAAGCGAGAGAGGATGTTTTAGATTCTAATTTTAAAAATTTAATTCTTATTTGGATAACACTACAGTAGCGGATCATTATTTAACTCTAATTTAGAATTTTGCTGTGGCTTCATGAACATCATCCTCCATTACCTTCTGCCATTCCTCGTCGCCATCGTGCTTCTCGTGCTTGTGCATGAACTCGGCCATTTCCTCGTAGCTCGTTGGTGCGGCGTCAAGGTGCTGCGTTTTTCGATCGGATTCGGCAAACCGTTCTGGACAACCCGCCGGGGCGAAGATCAGACCGAATGGGCGCTGGCGCCGATTCCACTCGGCGGTTACGTAAAAATGCTCGACGAACGTGAAGGGGAGGTTGCGCCGGAAGAATTACACCGTGCATTCAATCGGCAGCCGGTGGGGAAGCGGATCCTCATCGTCGCCGCTGGACCGCTGATCAATTTCCTTTTTGCCGTCGTGCTTTTCTGGGGGATGTTCGTTCACGGGGTTTACGAACCGCCGGCCACGCTTGCGGCGCCGGCGGAGGGGAGCGCTGCTGCCATCGCCGGAGTGAAGGAGGGAGAGCATGTCCAGAAGATCGACGGTATTGCCGTGGAAAGCTGGAGTGATTTGCGCTGGCGTTTCCTGAGCCATGCGATCGACGCAGATCAAGTCACACTGGAAGTCAGGACGCCGGAAGACGAGATCCTGGAGCGGCATATCGAAACGCAGACAGCACGGGCGACGGGTTGGCAGGGTGATCCGATGCAATCGCTTGGCCTCATGCTCCAACTCCCCAAAATTCGCCCAATCGTCGGTGCGGTGCTGCCGAAAAGCGCAGCAGAGGAGGGCGGATTGCGGATTGGCGATGAAATCCTGGCGATCGAAGGCGTGAAGATCGACTCATGGGAAACGCTGGCGCGTACCGTCGGGCATTCCCCTGGCGTTCCGCTGCTCTTCGATGTCCAGCGCGACAGCGCAACACTGGCAATTCGCGTGACGCCACAGGTGGAAAATCATGAGGGTGTTGAAATTGGCCGTATCGGCGTCGAGGTGCTCAACAAGCGCCCGCGTATCGCTTATGGCCCAGTGGATGCGGCGAGGCGTGCGTTGCTGGAAACCTGGGAGCTGTCAGCACTGAGCCTGAAAATGCTGGGCAAGATGGTAATTGGAGAAGTCTCGACAAAAAACCTTTCCGGACCGATCACCATTGCCAATTACGCCGGCAAGTCGGCGCAGATGGGATGGGAACCCTATTTGCGCCTTCTGGCGTTGATCAGTGTCAGTCTTGGAATTTTCAACCTGCTGCCGATTCCGATTCTGGATGGCGGACTTTTACTGTATTATTTCGCCGAAATCATCAAGCGCGGGCCGATCTCCAAACGAGGGGAAGAAATTGGGCAACAAATTGGCATGGCATTTCTTCTGACGCTGATGATTTTCGTTTTTTATAATGACATCAACCGTTTTTTCTTCGACTGATTTCCCGTTCCCGGTTTTGGGATTCCAACTCCGAATCGCTTATGCCTTGTAAAAAAAACCTGCTTGCGGGACTGATGGTGGCGCTTTTTGCCTCTACCGCCTCGGCTTTCGATCCTTTTACGGTCAAGGATATCCGCGTTGAAGGCATCCAGCGCACCGAAGCTGGCACCGTATTCAGTTATCTGCCCATCAAGGTCGGCGATACGATGACCGATGAGAAGGCCGCGCAGGCGATCAAGGCTTTGTTTGCCACCGGATTTTTCAAGGATGTCCGGATTGAAGCGGAAGGGAACACTCTCGTTGTGCTCATCGAGGAGCGCCCGGCAATCGCAGCCATCGATTTTTCCGGTTTGAAGGAACTCGACAATGACCAAGTGAAGCAGGCGCTCAAGGGCAGCGGAATCGCCGAAGGACGCATCTTCGACCGCGCCACGCTCGACCGCGCCGAACAGGAATTGAAACGGCAATATCTTTCGCGCGGTCTGTACGCAGTCCAGATTACGACCACCGTGACGCCGCTGGAACGCAACCGCGTCGGCATCAGTTTCGTGGTCAACGAAGGCGATATTGCGAAAATCCGGCAGATCAATATCGTCGGGGCGAATTCGTTTCGGGAAAAGGATCTGCTCAATGAGCTTCAACTGGATACGCCCAGTTGGGTCAGTTGGTATACAAAAAGCGACCAATATTCCAAGCAGAAACTTTCTGCCGATCTTGAAACCTTGCGTTCGTACTATCTGAACCGCGGCTTCCTTGAATTCAACGTCGATTCGACGCAGGTTTCGATCTCGCCCGACAAAAAGGATATTTTCATCACGATCAGCGTCACCGAGGGGGAACGCTTCATTGTTTCTTCCGTGAAACTGGCCGGAGAACTGCTGCTTTCGGACGATGAACTCAAAAAGCTGGTCAAGGTACGCCCCGGTGATGTTTTTTCGCGCGGAGCGCTGAACGATTCGATCAAGGCCGTCACCGACCGCCTCGGCGCGCTCGGCTACGCCTTTGCCAACGTCAATGCCGCGCCCGAAGTCGATAAGGAAAAACATCAGGTCGCCTTCACGATCTTCGTCGACCCGGGGCGGCGCGTTTATGTGCGACGGATCAATGTCACCGGCAACACAAAGACCCGCGACGAAGTCGTGCGCCAGGAAATGCGCCAGATCGAAGGCGGCTGGTATGACGCAGACAAGGTCGCGCTTTCCAAGCAGCGGATCGACAAAACCGGCTATTTCAAGGAAGTCAACGTCGAAACGCCGCCAGTTCCGGGAACCACGGACCAGGTCGACGTCAACGTCAATGTGGAAGAGCGAAATACCGGTTCTATCTCCTTTGGAGCGGGCTATTCCTCGTCGGAAAAATTGATCCTTTCCGCATCGCTCACCCAATCCAACCTTTTCGGCAGCGGTAAATACCTGAGTCTCGACGTGAATACCGGAGAGATCAACCGGGTAATCTCGGTTTCCTACACGAATCCCTATTTCACCGTAGACGGCATCAGCCAGGGATTCGACGTTTACCACCGCCGCGTCGATCCGACCTCACTTTCCGTAGGCCAATACACGACAAAATCGACTGGCGGCGGGATCCGCTTCGGTTATCCGATTAGCGAAACCAATGCGATCAACTTCGGCCTCGGGATCGATTACACCTCAATCGACACCGGCACCTACAGTCCGCTGCATTACCGCGATTTTGTCGAAAAATATGGACACGGGAACCTTTCTGTGCCCCTGAGCGCGGGCTGGAGTTTCGACGGGCGCGACAGTGTCATTTATCCAACCAGTGGCTCGGTGCATCGTGCCAATGTCGAAGCATCCTTGCCCATTGGCAGTTTGCAGTTTTACCGCCTTACCTACCTCTACCAGCGTTATTTTCCGCTGACCAGGGATTTGACGCTGTTTGTCAGCGGCAATGCGGGGTACGGTAATGGATATGGCGGCAAATCCCTTCCCTTCTACCGGAATTTCTATGCAGGAGGAATGGGTTCGGTGCGCGGCTACGATACTGCAAGCCTGGGGCCGCGCGGCTGGGCCTGGATTTGTGACGATTATGACGAGAGCAAGGATCCTTCCGAGCGCAACTGCCGCTGGTCGAATGACGATCGTATCGGAGGGAATCGAACCCTGAGCGGTACGGTTGAGCTTTATTTCCCGATGCCGGGCTTCTCTCGTGACCACTCCGTCCGTTTGGGTTCCTTTATCGATGGCGGACAGGTATGGGGCAAGGATGAAAAAATGTCGATGGCCGATATCCGTTACTCAGCCGGTCTTTCCGTGCTCTGGAGTTCGCCTTTTGGACCGCTCAAATTCAGCGTTGGCTTCCCGCTCAATTCCAAAGAAGGTGATAAAATACAACGCTTCCAGTTCCAGATGGGAACCTCGTTTTAATCAGGAGATGCTGCTTTGAAAAGACAGATTGCTTCATTGCTTGTTGCCGCTTTTGTGCTCTTGCCGGTGGCCCAGGTTTCGGCCGCAGACCTGAAGGTCGGTTATGTCAACACCCAGCGTCTTTTCCGCGACGCGCCCGCAGCCGCCAAGGCGGCGAAAAAACTTGAGCAGGAATTTTCCAAGCGCGACCAGGAATTGCAAAGCATGTCCAAGCGCCTGCAAACGATGCAGGAAAATCTGGAAAAGAATGCCCTGACAATGTCGGAAAATGAACGGCGCGACAGGGAACGCGAATTCGGCGATCTTTCGCGCGATTTTCAGCGTAAACAACGCGAATTCCGTGAGGATCTGAATCTGCGCCAGAATGAAGAACATTCCTCGGTTATCGAGAAGGCAAACCGTGCGATTCAGGTCATTGCCGAAAGCGAGAATTTCGATCTGATTCTTCAGGATGTGGTCTGGGTAAGCCCAAAGCTCGACATTACGGACAAAGTGATCAAAATGCTTGGCGAGGGCCAGCAGCAACCGGCCGCCACAACAAAGCCGGCAACGGGCGGCAGCAACAAATAAACGAAGCGGAAACCGGGGCTTCTGGTGGGGGGAGAGGGCTTTTGCCTGAGTGAAATCGTTACCCGGTTGGGAGGAGAACTCCGGGGTGACGGTTCCACGCGCATTACGCAGGTTGGATCGCTGGAAACGGCAAAAGCAGGGCAGATCAGCTTCCTCGCCAGCATCAAATACCGCAGGCAGTTGGCGAAAACCGCCGCATCGGCGGTTATTCTCGCTCCGGCAGAAGCGGACGAGGCCAGAGCCGCAGGTTTAAGCCTTCCGTTGCTTGTCGTTCCAAATCCTTATGCCTATTACGCCCGCGTCGTTGCGCTGCTGAACCCCGTTTCCATACATCCTCGCGGCGTTCATCCGAGCGCGGTCCTCCAGTCGGGCATTCCGGATTCCGTTGCCGTCGGCGCGAATGCCGTCGTCGGTTCCGGCGTCGAACTTGGCGAAAATGTCATCATCTATCCGGGCGTGGTACTGGGGGATGGGGTGAAGATCGGCGAGGATTCCATCCTTTATCCCAACGTAGTGATTGGCGCTGCTTGCAGTATTGGGAAACGCGCAGTCATCCAGGCGGGGGCGGTCATTGGCAGCGACGGCTTCGGATTCGCGCCCGAAAACGGGCGCTGGCTGAAAATCCCGCAGATTGGGCGCGTGCGGATCGGCGACGATGTCGAAATCGGCGCCAATACGAGTATCGACCGCGGCGCCCTGAACGATACGGTGATCGGCAATGGCGTGAAGATCGACAACCAGATCCAGATCGCGCACAACTGCGAAATCGGCGACGACACCGCGTTGGCGGGCTGCGTCGGAATCGCGGGCAGCACGAAAATCGGGAGCCGATGCACCATCGGCGGCGCGGTGATGATTGTCGGGCATATCGAAATCGCCGACGGAACGCACATCGCCGGCGGCAGCCTGGTCAGCAAGAGCATTACCCGTCCGGGGCAATATGCCGGCTCCTATCCCATATCCACCTATAGCGAATGGCGCAAAAACGCCGTTTACCTGAAACAGCTTTCCAGACTTGCCGCGCGTATTGCCGGACTGGAAAGAGAATTGGCCTCCAGGGAGAAGTAAATTGGACACGATGGAAATCCGGCAGATCATCGAGCATCTGCCGCAGCGCTACCCCTTCCTGCTGATCGACCGGGTCGTGGAAATGGAACTCGACAAGTCGATCCATGCCTACAAGAACGTGACGATCAACGAACCGTTTTTCAACGGCCATTTTCCCGGTTATCCGGTCATGCCCGGAGTGCTGATTCTGGAAGCCCTGGCGCAGGCGGCAGGCGTGCTTTCCTTCAAGACGATGAACGAAAGGCCCGAGCCGGATTCGATCTTCTATTTCGCTGGCGTCGATGCCGCGCGCTTCAAAAGGCCGGTCGTTCCCGGTGACCAGTTGCACCTGCACATCGTGATTACCAGAAAGATGCGCGGCGTCTGGAAATTCCATGGGGAAGGGCGCGTCGACGGCCAGTTGGCCGCCGAGGCCGAAATCATGTGCGCCAAGCGGGACATCAAATGATTCATTCGACGGCCATTGTTCACCCCAACGCGCGGATCGGAGCGGGGGTCAGCATCGGCGCCTATTCCGTGATCGAAGAATTCGTCGAGATCGGAGACAACACAACGATCGCCTCGCATGTCGTCATCAAGGGGCGCACGAAAATAGGGCGCGACAACAAGATTTATCAATTCGCATCCCTGGGAGAAATCCCGCAGGACAAAAAATATTCGGGAGAGCCGACCCGCCTCGAAATCGGCGACCGTAACACGATCCGCGAATTTTCCACCTTCAGCCTCGGCACCGTGCAGGATTCCGGCGTCACCCGGCTGGGCGACGACAACTGGCTGATGGCCTATGTGCATATCGCGCACGATTGCCAGGTCGGAAGCAACACCATCTTCGCCAACAACGCGCAACTTGCCGGACATGTGCATATCGACGACTGGGCAGTGCTCGGCGGCTATACCGGCGTGCACCAGTTTTGCCGTGTCGGCGCGCACTGCATGACGGCCGCCGCCTCGATCATCGTCCAGGACGTTCCGCCTTACGTGCTGGCGGCGGGCAATACCGCCTCGCCTTATGGACTCAACGTCGAAGGCTTGAAGCGGCGCGGTTTCTCTTCGGAATCGCTGCAAGCCCTGAAGCGCGCCTACCGTATTTTGTACAAATCCGGCCTGACGCTCGAAGAAGCCCGGGCAAAACTGATCGCGGAAGCGGCGATTCATCCTGAAGTGCAGCGTTTCGTCGATTTCCTCGCGGTATCCAAACGCGGCATCATCCGCTAACTTTTAACTGATATATGGCCGCGCGCATCGCCATGGTCGCCGGAGAAGCCTCCGGTGATTTGCTTGGCGGGCATCTGATCGCCGCACTGAAAACGCGCCTGCCCGAGGCTCATTTTTACGGCATCGGCGGCCCCGAAATGGCGGCGCAAGGCTTTGAGTCCTGGTGGCCGTCTGAAACCCTCGCCGTCAATGGCATCAGCGACGCGCTGAAGCGCGCCCCCCAACTCTTCGGAATCCGCAACGACCTGGCCCGCCGCTTGCTCGCGCAGCCGCCCGATCTTTTCGTCGGAATCGACGCCCCGGATTTCAATCTCGGCCTGGAAAAAAAGCTCAAGACGCGCGGCATCACCACGGTGCACTATGTCAGCCCCACCATCTGGGCCTGGCGTCCCGGACGGGCACGCACCATTTCCCATGCTGCCGCCCATGTGCTGGCGCTCTTTCCTTTCGAGCCGGAACTATTGCAAAAGCAGGGGATTCCGGCCACTTTCGTCGGTCATCCGCTCGCGGACACCTTGCCGCTCGAACCCGACCGCGCCGCCGCGCGTTCGGCGCTCGGCATTGCCGACCAGACGCCTGTCGTCGCCTTGTTGCCCGGCAGCAGGGAAGGGGAAGTGCGTCTGCTGGCCGAAACCTTCATCCAAACCGCGCGCCTCATCCGGGAGCATTTGCCGCAGGCATCCTTTCTCGTCCCGCTTCCTACCGGGGCCACCCGTTCCTTGTTCGCCGCCGCGCGGGGACGCCTTGCCGCCGCCGATCTGCCGATCGCCGTTCTTTCCGGGCGCTCGATCGAAGCGATGACGGCAGCCGACATCGTCCTTGTCGCCAGCGGCACGGCAACCCTCGAAGCCGCGCTTCTCAAGCGCCCGATGGTCGTCGCCTACCGCCTGACCCCGCTCTCCTGGCTCCTGGGCCGGCTCATGGTGCGCCTGCCCCATGTCTCCCTGCCCAACATCCTTGCCGATCGACTCCAGGAACCGGCGCTGGTTTCCGAACGGCTCCAGCACGAAGCGACGCCGGAACGCCTCGCGGCGGACTTGATCGCCTTGTACGAAGATGAAGACGCCCGCAACCGCCAGCGCGCCCTGTTTAGCCGCCTTCACCAGATGCTTCGCCAGAACACTGCGGAACGCGCCGCGGATGCGCTCATCGCCTGCTTGCCGAACGTGAAAAGCGGAAAAGCCGGGGAGGGCGGACAGGAGCGCCTGCCGTGAGCCTGCAAGTCTTTCCCGGACGGATTGCCGGAATCGACGAAGCCGGTCGCGGCCCATTGGCCGGCCCCGTCTTCGCGGCGGCGGTCATTCTCGATCCGGAACGCCCCATCGCGGGACTGAACGATTCGAAAAAACTCAATGCCGCCACAAGGGAAGAACTGGCGCAACAAATCCGCGAAAAGGCGCTGGCCTGGGCGGTCGCCGAAGCCAGCAGCGCGGAAATCGACCGCCTGAATATCCTGCAGGCCACCTTTCTCGCCATGCGTCGCGCCTGTCTGGCGCTTGGAATCGTTCCCGAAAGGGCGCTGATCGACGGCAATAAAATTCCTCCCGATCTGCCCTGCGCGGCAGAAGCCATCGTCAAGGGCGACGCCAAAATCGCCGCCATCGCCGCCGCCTCGATCCTCGCAAAAACCGGACGCGACGCCGTAATGCTCGAATTGGCGCGGCAATACCCCCAATATGGATTTGAGCGGCATATGGGCTATCCCACCGCCGCGCATCTGGCGGCATTGCGCGCGCACGGCCCTTGCCCCGAACACCGGAAAAGCTACGCCCCCGTGGCGCAGCAACTTCTCTTTTAAAACAAGCCGGGTTTTAAAGCCAATTTTCTAAATTACTTAAATAATGATCCGCTACAGTAGTGATATTAAACAATGAATTCTTTAGTCTAATTTAGAAAATAAACATGATTTCCATCACTTCTCGCGAGAATCCGCGCTTCAAGATATTGAAGCGATGGGCCAACCAGGGCCGGGCGCGGCGCTCTGCGGGAATGCTTCTGCTCGACGGGTTGCACCTGCTCGAAGCCGCCACGGCAGCAGGAGTGGTGCTGGAGACGATTGTCGTCGAAGCCGCCGCGCACAACAAACACACCGCCTGGCTCGCCGCGCACGGCGACACCGAAACCATCCTTCTGCCGGACCGCCTTTTCGCCGAACTCGCCGACACCGAAACCCCCTCGGGCCTGCTCGGATTCGCCCGCATTCCAGCCCCGAAAAACGAAGCGCCGCCAGATGCCGATTGCGTCTTGCTCGATGGCGTCCAGGACCCGGGAAACCTCGGCACCCTGTTGCGCACTGCGGCAGCGGCGGGAATCGAAGAAATCCTGCTTTCGCCCGCCTGCGCCGACCCGTGGAGTCCCAAAGCCCTGCGCGCAGGGCAGGGAGCGCAGTTCCTCCTCAACATCCACCTTCATTGCGACTTGGCAGCCTTTCTCCGCAGCTACCACGGCCAGAGCATCGCCACCTTGCCGGATGCCCCGCAATCCCTGTTCAATGCCCCATTATCGACCCCGGCCGCCTGGATCTTCGGCGCCGAAGGGCAAGGCGTGGGACCGGAATTGATCGCCCTGGCGACCCAAAAACTAAGCATCCCGATGCCCGGAAAAATCGAATCCCTGAACGTCGCCGCCGCCGCCGCGCTATGCCTGTTTGAAAAAGTGCGCCGAAAAGAGCTTGGGAATCTCTGAACAACCCATTGTGTTTCAATGCTTGAAGTAAAAAATCCTGCCTCTGGCAAAGGGAAATGCTCGGAAGCTGTTTTTTGCTTCAAAAGGCCGTTTTTGAAGCCGTTTGCCCCGC